>NZ_JBEPAK010000190.1:0-13832 GCF_040298565.1 Kitasatospora sp. NPDC001539
CCGGCCGCGAGCCCAGAATCCTGGTGCCGCTCCGGGAAGGCCCGGGACGGAGCCCTCGAGAACCGACGGACCATCACGACACCTGGGGGCGACAACACGGTGCTCAACGTCGCGGTGCCCACCCTGGGACGGGCCCTGGACGCCGACACCGCCGACATCCAGTGGATCGTCAACGCCTACTCGCTCGTCCAGGCCGGACTGCTGCTGCCCGCCGGCGCCGCCGCCGACCGCTACGGGCGCAGGCGGCTGCTGATCATCGGGCTGCTGGTCTTCGGCGGCGGCTCGCTGGTCGCCGGACTGGCGGGCTCCACCGCGCAGTTGACCGCCGCCCGGGCCGTGATGGGCGTGGGCGGCGCCTTCCTGCTCACCACCACGCTCGCCGTGGTGGTACAGGTCTTCGACGCGTCGGAGCGGGCCAGGGCGATCGGCGCCTGGGCCGTGGTCAACGCGCTCGGCTTCGCGATCGGGCCGCTGGTCGGCGGCACGCTGCTGACGCACTTCCACTGGGGCGCGCTCTTCCTGGTCAACCTGCCGGTGGTGCTGGTCGCACTGGTCGGCGCCCGCCTGCTGGTGCCCGAGTCCAGGGAACCCGGCGGAGGCCGCCCCGACCTGGCCGGGGCGCTGCTCTCCACCGCCGGAGTCACCGCCCTGGTGTACGCCGTGACGGCCGGGCCGGACCACGGCTGGGCCTCGGCCGGGGTGCTGGCGCCCGCCGCCTGCGGCCTGGCGGTCCTGGCGGCCTTCGTCCGCTGGGAGCACCGTGCCCCGGCCCCGATGCTGGATCCGGCCTTCTTCCGCGACCGCCGGTTCGCCGGTGCCGTCACCGGGGTGCTGCTGATCACCTTCGGCAGCGCGGGCGGGCTCTTCCTGCTCTCCCAGCAACTGCAGTTCGTCCGGGGCTGGTCGGCGCTGGAGACCGGGCTGCGGATGGCGCCCTTCGCGCTGGCGGTGGTCGTGCTCAACCTGACCGGGGTGGCGGCCCGCCTGCTGGCCCGGCTGGGCCGGCCGGCGGGCATCGCCCTCGGGATGGGCATGCTCGCGGGCGGGTTCGCGCTCGCGGCCCTCGCACCGACCGGCGGCTACGGCCGACTGCTCGCCGGACTGCTGCTGATGGGCGCGGGCTGTGCGCTGGCCAACCCGGCCATCGTGGAGGCCGTGCTCTCCTCGCTGCCGCCGCAGCGGGCCGGGGCGGGCGCCGGGATCGACGGCGCCATGGCGGAGGTCGGGGCGAGCCTCGGAGTCGCCGCGCTCGGCGCGGTGCTGAGCGCCCGCTTCGGTGCCGGGCTGCCGCCCGCCCTGACCGGAGCCGGCTCCCTGACCGAGGCGCTGGCCGCCGCCCGCTCCCCGGCGGAGGCCGCCGCGGCCGTCACGGCCTTCGGTGACGCCGCCCGGACCGCCCAACTCACCGGCGCGGCGGCCGTCCTGGTCGGTGGCCTGGCCACCGCCTGGCTGCTCGGCCGCGCCGAGCGGCGGCACTGACGGCTCGACGGCGGTGTCCCCTGCGCCCCCGCCGGGCACGGCCGTCGCGCTCCTGGCTGCCGATACCGCGTCGGCACGGCGCGGACGCCCGGGAAATCCGGTTGCCGGGGCGGGTCGGACGGGGGGATGGAGCAGCGGAGCGGGCGGGTGACGCCGACGGGGTACGTGTCGGTGGACGTGGAGGCGGACGGGCCGATTCCGGGGCCGTTCTCGATGGTGAGCTTCGGGGCGGTGGTGGCCGGATGGCACGACGGGGCCGGGTTCCGGCGGGCTGAGCCGGGCGCGGCGGCGGCGTTCCACCGGGAGCTGCGGCCGATCGCCGAGGAGTACGACCCGAGGGCGCCGGCGGTGTCGGGGCCGGCGCGGGCCGCGCTGGAGGCGGGCGGCGCCGCCCCCAGGTCGCGCTGCGGGAGTTCCGGCAGTGGGTGGAGCAGCTGCGGACCGGCCCCGAAGGGCTGCGGTACCGGCCGGTGATGGTGGCCTACCCGGCCGTGTTACGACTGGCAGTTCCTGTACCGGTACCTGATGCGGTTCACCGGGGCCGGCCCGTTCGGGCACTCCGGGTGCCTGGACCTGAAGACGCTGTACGCGGCGCGGGCCGGGGTGCCATTCGCCGGCATCGGGAAGCGGTCGATGCCGGCGGAGCTGCTGCCGGACCTCCCCCACACCCTGGACGACGCCCGGGAGCAGGCGGTGCTGTTCGCGAACCTGTGGGAGTGGGCGGGCCCATGCGGGGTGAGGGCCCACGCGGGGGTCCTGCGCGGGGTGAGGGCCTACTCGGGCCTACTCGGGGGTGAGGGCCAGCACGGCGAGGTCGTCGGCGAGCAGGCCGGCGTACTGGGGGACGTCCTGGGCCAGGAACGAGACCACCCGGTCGGGCGCGGTGGTGCCCAGGCCAGCCAGGCGCGGCGCCAGCGGGTAGAAGACGCCGGCGGCGTCGCGGGCCTCGCTGACGCCGTCGGTGTAGAGCAGGACGGTGTGGCCCCGGGGCAGGGCGACGGTGGTCGGCTTGGCCGGTTCGTCCTCGGGACCGAGCTGGCCGAGGCCGAGCGGCAGTTCCTCGGCACAGGCGACCGGCGCGATGGTGCCCCCGGAGAGCAGCAGCGGGGTGGTGTGGCCGCGGTTGACGATCTCCACGCAGTCGGCGCCCGGCCGGTACTGGAGCAGGACGGCGGTGGCGAAGAGCTCGTCGTCGCCGCCGTCCGCCGCGTCCCGCAGGACGGCGCGGTCCAGCTGGTCGGCGAGCTCGACCAGGCCCGGGGTGTCGTGCGCCGCCGCCCGGAACGCCCCGAGCACGTCGGCCACCGTACGGACCGCGCCGAGGCCCTTGCCGCGGACGTCGCCGAGCAGCACCCGGACGCCGAAGCGGGTGTCGCACACCTCGTACAGGTCCCCGCCGACCAGCACCTCGGCCTGGGCCGGGCGGTAGAGCCCGGCCACCCGCAGGCCGCCGACCCGCTCGGGCACCGGCCGGAGCACGGTGCGCTGGAGGGTCTCGGCGACCGTACGGGCCTGGAGCAGGCTGTGCGACTGCCGGGTGCGCTGCCAGGACAGGGCCGTGCCCATCACTCCGGAGAGCAGGGTGGCGATGTAGACCCAGACGTGGTGCTGCTCGTCGATGTGGCCGGCGCGCAGGGCCAGCAGGATCTGCAACCCGAGCGAGCCGGCGGTGGCGGCCCCGGTCAGCACCGGCCCGTAGCTGAAGGCGGCCACCACCGGCAGGGCGGTCAGCAGGAAGCCGGCGGCCACCGCGTCCGGGACGACTGCCTCGGCGATCAGGTCCAGGACGAGCAGCAGGACCGGCAGCCAGGGCACCCAGCGCGGCACCCGGGGCTTCACGGCCACGGGCTGCGGCGGGCGGGGTGCTGCTGGCACGGCGGGGGCCTCCTGGCTGGCCGGTCCGGGATGGTCCGGACCGGACCGGGATGAGGGGTCCGGAACGACCGGTCCGGATCAGCCGGCCCGGATCGGCCGGCGGGAGGCCGGGAGCGGAACGACTGAACCCGGACGGACCGAACCGGCCGGACCGGACCGGGACGACGGGACCGGAATGACCCGGTTCGTCCCTCCATGCTCCCCCACTCGGACGCGATCCGGGAGACCGCCCGTACGCGGGCGGTCAGCCGGGGTCGGCCGAGGCCGACCGCGCCCGACGGGGCTCAGCGCAGGGTCACCGGCAGGGTCTCGAAACCGCGCAGCACCAGGCGGTCCCGACGGGTCGCAGCCCCGCCCCGGGCGAGCCGGGGGAAGCGGTCGAGCAGCGCGGGCACCGCGATCTCGCCCTCCAGCCGGGCCAGCTGGGAGCCCAGGCAGAAGTGCTGGCCGCCGCCGAAGCTGAGCGGCTGGCTGTCGGTGCGGGTCGGGTCGAACACCTCGGGCCGGACGTAGCGGGACGGATCGTGGTTGGCGGCGCCGATCAGCAGCGTCAGCCCGCTGCCCGGTGGGAGGGGCACGCCCTCGACGGCCAGTCCCGGCTCCAGCGCGACCCGGCCGGTGGCCTGGACCGGGGAGTCGAAGCGCAGCACCTCGTCGGTGAAGCCGGCCGGGGTGACCGCGCCGCTGCGCAGCGCGGCCGCCACCTCGGGATGGCGGAACAGCAGGGCGAGGCCGTTGCCCAGCAGGTTGGTGGTGGTCTCGAAGCCGGCCACCAGCAGCAGCACCAGGTTGGCCAGCAGCTCCTCGGCGGAGAGCCGCCCGCCGTCCTCGGCGGCGATCCGGGCCAGGTCGCTGACCAGGTCGTCCTGCGGGCGGGCCAGCCGCTCGGCGGCCAGCTCGGTGAAGTACCCGGACAGCTCGTCGGCGGCCCGGTCCGCGGCGTCCAGCTCGTCGAGGTCCTGGATGATCTCCAGCGCGACGGTCAGGTCGGAGGCGAGGTCGCGGAAGCGGTAGCGGTCCCGGTCGGGGACGCCGAGCAGCTCGCAGATCACCCCGACCGGCAGCCGGAAGGCGAAGGCGTCCATGAAGTCGACCGGCGAGCCGTCCGCGCCCTGCTCGGCCATGCCGTCCAGCAGCCGGTCCACCGCCGCCTCGACGGCCGGTCGCAGCGCGGCGACCCGGCGGGCGGTGAAGACGGAGGCGATCAGCGAGCGGACCCGGGGCTGGTCGGGCGCGTTGCGCTGGAGGATCGAGCGGCCGAACAGGGCCAGCGAGGAGTGCGAGGCGAACTCCGGGGCCACCCCGGCCATCATGTCGGCGGTCGCGACGCCGAAGGCGGGGGTGCGCAGCACCTTGTTGACCGCCGCGTAGCCGCTCACCACGTACATCCCGTCCCCCGCCGGGACGACCGGGCCCAGCTCGTGCGCCCTCGCGTACAGCGGGTACGGGTCCGTCCTGACCTCCGGGGTCATCAGCTGCTCGATGATCGCCGCGCCGTCCATCCGGTGCTCCCCTCCGATGACGATGGTTCCTGGTCCGTGAACCACCGGCGGGCGCGGCGGAGTTCCCGTACGGGTAGCCGGGCTGCCCGCGCTCGCTCGGCCGGCGGGCACGGGAGGGCTCGGTCGGCCGGCGGTCCGGCGGGCGTGCGAGGTGCGGCCAGCGGGCCGGCGGGCGTGCGAGGTGCGGCCAGCGGGCCGGCGGGCGTGCGAGGTGCGGCCAGCGGGCCGGCGGGCGGGCGTGCGAGGTGCGGCCGGCGGTCCGGCGGGCGTGCGAGGTGCGGCCGGCGGCCCGGGCGTGCGGGGTCCGACGGGCCGGCGGGCACGGGAAGGCTCGCTAGGCTGGCGGGCATGGAGATCTGGATCAACCCGCGCTGCAGCAAGTGCCGGACGGCGCTGAGCGAGCTGGACGCCGCCGGAGTGGAGTACACCGTGCGGCGCTACCTGGAGGACCCGCCGACGGTGGCCGAGCTGGAGGAGGTCCTGGAGCGCCTCGGCCTCGAGCCGTGGGACATCACCCGCACCGACGAGCAGATCGCCAAGGACCTGGGGATGAAGGAGTGGCCCCGGGAGGCCGCCGAGCGGGGGCGCTGGATCGCGGCGATGGCCGAGCATCCGGTGCTGATCCAGCGTCCGATCATCACCGCGGACGACGGGCACGCCGTCGTGGCCCGCACCCCCGAGGCGCTCGGGTCCGTCCTGCCGTAGGCACCGGGAGCAGCCGTCCGGTCCGGTCAGTGGAGCCGGGTGGTCTCCACCGGCCGACCGGGGTGCCAGTTGTCGACCAGCAGGTGGTCGCCCTCCACCCGGGTGTGCACCACCTGGTGGAGGTCCAGCCGGAACAGGTGGAACGGGGTCGGCGGCGGCTCGGGCAGCTCGGCCGAGAAGGCGGCGATCTCGTCCTCGTCGGTGACCTCCACCGCCCGGCCGGAGAGCTTGGAGTCCCCGCCCGCCATGGTCTCGTCACCCGGGTGCGAGTGCAGCGCGAACCGGGCGTCGCGCTGCAGGTCACGGGCCTTGACCGCGTGGTGCATCGACCCGAGCCAGGCGTCGGCGCCGACGAAGTCGACCTCCGTCCCGCTCACCCTGGGTGAACCGTCCTTGCGCAGCGTCGCCAGGACGTGGTGCTTGTTCGCCTCGAACCGGGCCCGGACCAGGGCCGCGAGTTCCGGTGCTTCGTCCTCGAAATCCTGCCAGCTAGCCATGGCGCCAGTCTGGCAGCCGGCACCGACAACCGACACCGATGACCGCCGGGTGCGGGGAGACGGCACCGGTCGGCGGGGCGGCGGACGGTGGACGGTGGACGGCGCCGAGTGGGGACGCCCGGTGGCCGGCGGCCGGTGGGGGGCGCCCGGTGTCGGCGGCCGGTGCCACACTGGCGGGGTGACCACCACGACCACGTACATCGCGTTCCTGCGGGCCGTCAACGTCGGCGGCCGGACGGTGCGGATGGAGCGGCTTCGGGCGCTCTTCGCCGAGTTGGGGCTGGGGAACGTCCGTTCCTACATCCAGAGCGGCAACGTCTTCTTCGACACCGACGAACCGGACCGCGCCGCGCTGACCCGGCGCATCGAGCAGCACCTGGAGCAGGCGCTCGGCTACCCGGTGCCGGTGCTGCTGCGGACGGTCGACGAGGTGGCCGCCCTGCTGGCGGCCGAGCCGTTCCGCGGTGTCGAGGTGACGCCGGACGTCCGCCTCGTGATCGCCTTCCTCACCGAACCGCTGCCGGCCGACTTCCCCCTCCCCCGCCGCTCGCCGAAGGGCGACGTCGAGGTGATCGGCGCCGACCCCGGGGCCGCGTACGTCGTGATCCACCTCCAGAACGGCAAGTGGGTCACCAAGGACATGTTCGGCAAGGCCTACCGGGGCTCGGCCACCTCCCGCTTCCTGCACACCACGGAGAAGATCCTGGCGGCCGCCCGCAAGGCCTGACCGGCCTTGCCTCCCTGGAGGGCTGACGGCCCGTCGGGGCCCCGCGGGCGGCGGGCGCGCGGGAACCGCGCCCCCGCTCCGGGCGTCTGGAGTGCAGTGACGACGTACGAATCCGCGCGCCGGGGGCCGGTGCGATCTGGACAGTCGGAACCGGCCGGTCCGACAATCGCGCCATGACGCTGCCTGAACTCCCGGCCGGCCTGGCCCGGCCCTCCGACGCCGAGCGGGAAGCGGCGCTCGGGGTGCTGCGGGAGGGCGCGGGCAGCGGCCGGCTGTCGCACGACACCTTCCTCGGCCGGATGGAGGTCGTCCTCCGGGCGACCAGCCGGAGCGAGTTGGACGCGGCGGTCGCCGGCCTGCCCACCGGCGGCCCGGTGGAACGCTTCGTGCTGCGGGCGGTCGGCCGGGTGTCCGCCTTCGGCGACCGCCTGAACCGCGCCTGGCGCACCGAGCGGCTGCCCGGGCTGACCCTCCCGCTGGCCGGGGCCGGACGGTTGACGATCGGGCGGCTCCCCGGCTCGGGGCTGCGGCTGCACGACCCGTCGGTCTCCCGCCACCACGCGGAGCTGCGGTACGAGAACGGCGGCTGGGTGCTGTACGACCTGGGTTCGACCAACGGCACCCATGTGAACGGTCGGCGGATCGCGGGCGGGGTGCCGGTCCGGCCGGGCGACCAGGTGCGGTTCGGCAACCTGGAGTTCCGGCTCTCCGCGGACTGAGGCGCACCGGCGGGGGCCGGGAGCGGATTGTCAGTGGCGGGTGCGAGGATCCGGGCATGACCAAGGAGACGGCGCTCAGCCCCGATGTGCTGCTCGAAGCCCGGGAGCGGGCTCGCGAGTTGATCCGGTGCGGCTTCCAGGAGCCGGACGAGATAGCCGAGTCCCTGGTCGAGGTCCTCGACGACCAGGGGCTGACCCAGGAGGAGGCGGAGCGGATCGTCGCTCCGCTGTGGGCCGAGCGGCTGGCCGAGCAGGCCGGGTGGCCGCGGATCACGGACGTGGACCGGCTGGTGGAGGCCTTCGACGCCCTGGAGGAGCAGGGCGTCGTCACGGCCATGGACTTCACGTGCTGCGCTGGTTGCGGCTACGCGGAGATCGGCGGGGAGGCCGGCGAGGACTCGTACGGTTTCGTGTTCTTCCATCAGCAGGACACCGAGGCGGCGGCGGCCGGGCGGGGGTTGATGCTGCGGTACGGCGGCTTCCGCGCCGGGGAGGAGCCGGCCGAGGTGTCGGAGCGGCGGACGGTGGAGGTCGGTCGGGCCGTGGTGGCCGCCCTGGAGGCGGTCGGGCTCGCGGTGGAGTGGGACGGCTCGCCGCACACCGCGATCCTGGTCGCTCCGCTGGAGTGGCTCAACCGCCTGCCCGAGTAAGCGCCGCCGTGGACGCGGGAAGGGGCGCGGGAAGGGGCGCCGGGAGCGGCACCGCGTGCACCCGCCGAGGAGGCGCGGACGGTGCGGCGCGGGGGGACGGTACCCGTGCGGCGCCGGGGAAGGATCCGGTGGACGCGCTGTGCGGGCTCAGGGACGCCCTCGGCCCGCGCCACGCGCGTAGACGGACGGCCCGCGAAAAGGCCCCCGGGTCAGTCGCGGATTCCCGCCGGCCCGCCGCCGAGGCCCTCTCCGAAGATGCTCAGGTTCCTGCGGGGCGCCGCCCCGCGGTCGACCGCCTCGCCGTCCAGGTCCCCCGAGGCTCCCCAGAGCGGCGCCGTGCAGCGCTGGTAGGTCGCCTGCCAGTGCGGCCAGTTGCGGGCCACGTCGTCGTCGCACTCGGCCAGCAGCCGCTCGACCACCGCCGGCTCCACGCCGTCCAGCAGCCAGGCCAGCGCGTCCGCCGCGCCCGGGCCCTCCGCCGAGCGCAGCACGTCGAGCAGCTCGGCCAGGCCGCCGAGGCGGGAGTTGCCGGTGACGACCCGCTCCATCCGGGGCAGCAACTGCCGCTCCTCGATCCGCAGATGGGTCTCCAGCCGGGCCGCCAGGTCCTCCATCGCGTACGCGACCGGCCAGGCGCTGCCGGTGTCCCGGCTGGCGATCCGGACCAGCGTGGTGACCCGGGTGAAGGAGTGGTCGAGGTTGTGGTGGTCGGCCTCCAGCCAGTTGAGCAGCAGCCGCAGCTCGGGCGCGAAGCGCCGCACGATCGGCCAGATCCGGGTGTCCTGCTGCTCGTGGTGACAGGTGAGCATCGCGGTCATGAAGGTCCAGTGCCGCAGCAGCGCCTCGCCCTTGTGGTCCTCGTCTGGCTGGAGCAGCCGCAGGGCGTTGGGCAGTCGGGCGAGGTCGCGGCGCAGTGCGGCGTGCACCAGCCGGAGTCCGGCGAACCGGACGGTGGCCGGGTCCTCGTCCGCGGTCCGCCCGTACGCGTCCGTCCCCCGGGAGTCGGCGGCGGGTCCCGCCTGCGCGGGCACGGAGGAGGCGGGCGGGGGGAGCAGACGGATCGGCATGGCACTCTCTTCACGACGTGGCAGGACGGCTGGCGCGGCCCGCGGAGGCCGCCCCAGCCAAGGTGCTCACAGTCGATCAGAAGCGAATCAATGTCCGATTGACGCGCAGGTCACGGGCCTGCGAGGGCCCTGCGCACGAGCCGGAGCCCCCGCCCGCCCACGGCGGCTCCGATCAGTCCGAGGCGGGGCCCGCGAGGTTCTTGGTGAGCCACTGCAGGGTGTCCGGGATCATCTTCTTGAAGTCCGAGGTGAGGTGCTTGCCGCCCGGCTGCTCGTAGTACTCGAGGGACACCGGCGGCACGGCCTTGGCGACCCAGCTCTTGACGACGTCCTTCTCGTAGCCGTTGGCGCCGCCCGCCGTGACGTACATCTTCACGTCGGCCTTGCCCTGGGTGACCAGCACGCTGGGGTTGTTCGCCTGCTTCTCGGCGTCGTGGCCCTTCCACAGGCCGGAGTCGGGGATGAAGTAGCCGTCGATCGGCACCGCCGCCTTGTAGACATCGGGGTGCTGCAGGGCGAGCTTGGCGCTGCAGAAGCCGCCGGTGGAGGCGCCCATCACGCCCCAGCCGTCGCGGCCCTTCAGGGTGCGGAAGTTGGCGCGCACCCAGTCCGGGATGTCCTCGGCCATCCAGGTGCCCATCTTGGGCTGGCCGGGGATGTCGGAACAGTCCAGCGCGTTCTTCTCGTCGCTGTTGAAGTTCTGCACCGGCATGATCATGATGAACGGGTGGGCCTTGCCGTCCTTGACCAGCCGCGCGTCCTCCTCCTGGATCGGCAGCTGGTTGTCGGTCCAGGTGTTGTAGCCGTTGCTCTGGCCGCCGGCGAAGAGGGTGAGCACCGGGAAGCCGGTCCTGGCGTACTTGGGGTCGTTGTACTCGGGCGGCAGCCAGACCCAGACCTGGCCGGTGACACCGGACTTGGCGCCGGTCACCTTGGTGGTCATGATCGGGCCGGCCGCGGTGTCCCGGGCCTTGTTCAGGGTCGCGGCCGGGCCGGTCGGCATCAGCACCTTCCCGTTGCCGGGCGTGGGCTGCTCGGCGGAGGGCGCGGCGGAGGCGGTGCCGGCGGTGGTCGGGCCGCCCGCGGAGCCGGTCGAGGCCGGGCTGCCGTCCGCGGAGACGTTCCCCTTCCCGCCGCCGGAACTCCCGCAGGCCGCGAGCGAGGCGGCCAGGGCGAGGACGGCGGCGCCGGTCAGGACGGCACGGGAACGGGACGACTGCCTAAGCACGGTGAGGACTCTCCGACCGATGTCACGCCCGGTCCGTCTGACCGGGCGGCGGCCCCCCGGTGGGGCCGGACAGGCCCGGGGGCGCGTCGCTGGTGCGGTCCCCGGGGCGGTGGGCGCACCGACCCTGCCGGAGGCGCACCTTCCTGCGATCTTATGACGTGGGCCGGGGTGGCCCGGTTGCGAGGTCGCCACCGGAAATCCAATGTTTGTTCGTGATCAGGTAAAGGCCTTCACCGCTCCCGTCGCTCGGCGGGGGCCGGTCGGCGGGGGCCGGGTCGGGGGGCCCCGCCGGGCCGGTCGGAAGGCTCCCTCCCCCGGGGCCCGGTCGGCGGGGGCCACATCCGCCGGACGGTCGGCCCGCCCGCGTTTTGGGCGCTTCGACCAGTGACGGCGGCCCGCGGATCCGCAACGATCTCCTCGGCACGTCCGGAGGGTGACCGCACCCGCCCCCGTCCATCGAGGAGAACGCCATGACCCGAGAGACCGCAGTCCCGCCTGGTGCCGGCGCCCCGGGAGCCACCGGCACCACCGGCGTCGCCGTCGTCACCGGGGCCGGCAGCGGGGTCGGCCGGGCCGTCGCGGTCGAGCTGGCCGCGGCCGGCTGGCGGGTCGTGCTGGCCGGGCGCCGGGCCGAGCCGCTGCGGGAGACCGCCGCGCTGTGCGCCGCCCCGGCCGACGCGGTGCCGACGGACGTCACCGACCCGGCGGCGGTGGACGCCCTGTTCGCGGCGGCGGCCGGGCGCCACGGCCGGGTCGACCTGCTCTTCAACAACGCCGGCACCTTCGGCCCGGCCGTGCCGGTGGACGAGTTGGCGGTCGAGGACTGGCGTGCGGTGGTCGACCTCAACCTGACCGGGGCCTTCCTCTGCGCCCGGGCCGCGTTCCGGCAGATGCGCGCCCAGGACCCGCAGGGCGGCCGGATCATCAACAACGGCTCGATCTCCGCGCACGTCCCGCGCCCGTACTCGATCGCCTACACCGCGACCAAGCACGCCGTGACCGGGCTGACCAAGTCGCTCTCCCTGGACGGCCGGCCGTACCGGATCGCCTGCGGGCAGATCGACATCGGCAACGCGGCGACCGACATGACGGCCGCGATGAGCGCGGGCGTGCGGCAGGCGGACGGGCGGATCGCGGCGGAGCCGACCATGGACGTCGCCGACGTGGCGCGCACCGTGCGGCACATGGCCGCGCTGCCGCTGGAGGCCAACGTGCAGTTCGCCACCGTCATGGCGACGGCGATGCCCTACATCGGGCGGGGCTGAGGGCAGGGCCGCTACTCGTCGTGCGAGTAGCGGTAGCGCAGCGCCCCGCCCTGCTCGTCCAGCCGGTAGACGCTGGTGGTCGGCCAGTACTCGCCGTCCTCGGCGGCGGGCAGTTCGGCGCGGAGCACCATCCGCAGCGCGGGTGGCGGGGCGTCGGCGTGGACGCGCTTGCGGTGGCCGTCCCAGCGGCCGCCGCACAGTTCGAGGTCCAGGACGAGGGGGGTGGCTCTCATCCCGCGATGGTGGCAGCGCGCCCCCCGCACGGGGGGTTTGAAGCGGCGCCGCCACTCCCACGAGGGACCCCCGTCAGCCTGGGGCTGACGGGGGTCCCGTGCGGTCCCGGGCCTACGGGCGCCAGGTGTCGTTCAGCGTGACGGTCCCCGAGGAGGGCGCCGTCGCCGTCCGGTTGGCTCCGGATTCCCAGGTCACCGCGCCGCTCGCGTCCTTGCGGACGTACTTGTACTGGAACGCGGTGCCGCCGGGCAGCGAGAGCGCGAGCGACCAGACCGGGTAACCGGCCGAGGAGAGCGGCAGCGCCTTGGCCGGGTCCCAGCCGCCGAGGGCGGGGACGTCGCCGACCACGTAGACGTTCTGCCCGTACGCGGTGGTCGCGTTGACGTTGAACGAGGCGCCGGAGACGCTCGCCCCGGGCTGGACGTACAGCGCGACCGCGTCGCCCGCGCCGACCGTCGCGGTGAACTGCCCGTTGGCACCGACCTGGTAGGTCGGGCCGGTGCAGCCGCCGCCCGGCTGGGGGTCGCCGTGCTGGACGTCGCAGTACGTGCCGGCCGGCAGCCCGGTCTGGAAGGTCTGGGTGATCGCGCCGCTCTCGTGGTTGATCGCGACGTAGCCCCGGTCGCCGCGGCCGAAGGCGATCGCGTTGTTGCCGTTGGACCACCAGTCGGTCACCCCGGTGCCCGCGACGGCGTTGCGGAAGCCGACCATGTTGGCGATCTGCCGCCAGGCGTGGGTGCAGTTCCAGCCGTCCTGGTAGCAGGCGTTCACGGTGCCGCCGTTCGGCGGGCCGTCGTCCTTGTTGCTGAAGCCGTAGCCGGAGTAGACGTTCGGCGCACCGTAGGTGGAGGCCAGCAGGAAGACGTTGGCGAGCGTGTAGGTGTTGCCGTAGGTGTAGTTGAGGGTGGAGCCGTTGCGCTCGGTGTCCCAGTTGTCGACGAAGCTGCGCGCCTGGCTGCTCGGCAGGTAGCCCCAGGAGGCGCCCCAGTTGCTGAGGGCGGCCAGCTTGTCGCTGGTGAAGACGCGCTTGAGGTCGGTGCCGACCCGGAACTCGTCGACGTCGCCGGTGCCGGTGTACTCGGAGGGCTGGATCGGCTCCCCGGCGCCGTAGATGACCTCCTGCACCCAGTAGGCGTTGGGGTTGGCCATCTTGGCCTTGATCGCGGCGAGGTCGCCGGCGGCGATGTGCTTGGCCGCGTCGATCCGGTAGCCGTCGACGCCGAGCGAGGCCAGGTCGTCCAGGTAGTGCGCGATGGTGGTCTGGACGTGGGCGCTGCCGGTGTCCAGGTCGGCCAGGTTCACCAACTCGCAGGTCTGCACGTTGGTGCGGTCCTGGTAGTTCGTGATCGGCTGGCGGCAGCCGTGGAAGTCCTGGTCCTGGTAGGTGCCGGGGTAGTCGTACTTGCTGTAGACGGTGCCTCCGGTGCCCGTTCCGGAGCCGGCCGACATGTGGTTGACCACCGCGTCGGCGATCACCTTGACCCCGGCCGCGTGGCAGGTGTCGACCATGTTCTTGAAGGAGGTGCGGTCGCCGAGCCGCCCGGCGATCCGGTAGCCGACCGGCTGGTAGGAGGTCCACCACTGCGGGCCCTGGATGTGCTCCTGGGGCGGCGAGACCTCGACGAAGCCGTAGCCCTTCGGGCCGAGGGTGGAGGTGCAGGCCTGGGCGACCGAGTCGAAGCGCCACTCGAAGAGGGTGGCGGTGACGTCCTTGCCGTTGTTCGCGGGCGGGGCGGCCTGGGCGGCGGGGGCGCCGAGTGCGGTGGCGAGCGAGAGCGCGAGCGCCGCCGAGGCGGCGAGCGCACCGGCCGCGCGGGCGGGCCGGCCGGTCCGCGCGGCCGGGGGCCGGGGGGGGGGTGGGGGGGGGGGTTGCCCCGCGGTGGC
>NZ_JBEPAK010000191.1:0-13800 GCF_040298565.1 Kitasatospora sp. NPDC001539
ACGGCCGGCACGGCGAACCAGCCGTACCGGCCGTCGCCGTCCCTCCCGCCGTCCTGCCGTCCCCGCCGTCTACCCGGCGTGCTCCGCGACGAGTTCTTCGACCGCCTTCCGGGCCCGCTCGGCGTCGGACTCCACCAGGCCGATCCGGGTCCGGCGGTCCAGGACGTCGGCCGCGTCGAGCGCGCCCTCGTGGGTGACGGCGTAGGCGATCTCGGCCCGGGTGACGTCGAGTTGGTCGGCCACCTGCGTCAACTCCCCCGCCGCCAGCACCTCGTGGGCCGCGCCGCCGTACCGGGCGAGCAGCGAGGCGGGCAGCGGGGCGGCCGGGGCCGGGCGGCTGTCACGGTGGCCCGGGGCGCCGACCAGCGGCAGGCGCGCCGTCCGACAGGTACGGGCGGGCAGACCGCGCAGGCGGACGGCGGTGTCCACCGCGTCCTGGGCCATCCGCCGGTAGGTGGTGAGCTTGCCGCCGACCACGGTGACCACCCCGGACGGGGACTCCAGCACCGCGTGCTCGCGCGAGATGTCCGCGGTGCTGCCGTCCCCGGTGTCGATCAGCGGGCGCAGACCGGCGTAGGCGCCCCGGACGTCCTTCCTGGTCAGCTCGGTGGCGAGGGCGGCGTTGACGGTGTCGAGGAGGAAGGCCAGCTCGGCCTCGGAGGGCTGCGGCTCGTCCGGGATCGGGCCCGGGGCGTCCTCGTCGGTCAGGCCGATCGCGACCCGGCCGAGCTGCTGCGGCAGGGCGAAGACGAAGCGGCTGACGGACCCGGGCACGGGCACCGTGAGCGCGGCGGTCGGGTGCCCCAGGGCGGCGGCGTCCACCAGCAGGTGGGTGCCGCGGCTGGGCCGCAGCCTGATCGAGGTGTCCACCTCGCCCGCCCACACGCCGGTGGCGTTGACGACCGCGCCCGCCGTGACGGTCAGCTGCTGACCGGTCAGGGTGTCCACCAGTCGGGCCGACGAGCCGGTCACGGCCTCCGCCCGCACCCTGGTCAGCACGCTCGCCCCGTACTGCGCGGCGGTGCGGGCCAGGGCCACCACCAGCCGCGCGTCGTCGACGAGTTGGCCGTCGTGCGCGACCAGCGCCCCGCGCAGTCCGGTCGTCCGCACGCCCGGCACCAGTCGGCGGGCGCGGGCGGCGTCGACGCGGCGCACCCGCGGCAGCAGGGTGCCCGGCGTCCCGGCGACGAGTCGCAGCGCGTCACCGGCGTGGAAGCCCGCACGGATCAGCGAGGCCTGGCCGGGGCGCAGCAGGTCCGGGAGGAGCGGTACGAGTTGGGGCAGGGCGTGGACCAGGTGCGGGGCGGTGCGGGTCATCAGCACACCGCGCTCGACCGCGCTCTCCCGGGCCACCTTGATCCGGCCGGAGGCCAGGTAGCGCAGGCCGCCGTGCACCAGCTTGGAGCTCCAGCGGCTCGTGCCGAAGGCGAGGTCGCGGGCCTCCACCAGGACGGTGCGCAGGCCGCGCGAGGCGGCGTCCAGGGCCACCCCGGCGCCGGTGACTCCGCCGCCGATCACCAGCAGGTCGATGCGCGGGTCGTCGCCGAGCGCCTGCAGCTCGAACGTCCGGCGGGCGGCGTTCAGCCGGCTGGTCCCGGCGAAGGGGCCGACGGACGGGCCTGCGGAAGGGCCCGCAGAGAGGCCTGGAAGGGCGCCGGCGGACGGACCCGCCGAGGACGCGGCGGGGTCGCCGGCGGACGGGCCCGCCGGGCGGTGGCCGGAGGAACCGGCGGAGGTGGTCATGGGGCGAGGTATCCGTTCAGCGCTCTGGCCAGTTCGCGCCGCCAGGCCGCCTCGGGCAGCAGGGAGGCGACCATGCGGTGCGACTGGACGGTGGACTGGGCGATCAGCAGGACCATCGCCGCCAGTTCGGTCGGCTCGCCGGCCCGGATCGAGCCGCCGGCCTGCCCCTGGGCGATGCCGGTGCGCAGCGCCTCCAGCAGGCCGCGTTGGCTGGTGCCGAGCCGCTCGACCACGTACTCGAGCAGCAGGTCGGAGTCGTCGGAGCGGAGCAGGGCGCCGAGCACCGGGTGGTCGCGCAGCCGGACGGAGACCTCGACCACCCGCTCGACGAGGGTCACCCGGTCGTGGACGTCCAGCGCGGCGCCCTCCAGCGTGGCCAGGATCTCCCGGGTGAGCAGCGCCCCGATCACCGCCCGGACGTCCGGCCAGCGCCGGTAGACGGTCGGGCGGCTGACCCCGGCGCGGCGCGCGATCTCCGCCAGCTGGGTGCGGCGGACGCCGAGGTGGACGATCAGGTCGGCGGCGGCGTCCAGGATCGCGTCGTCGGTGCTGCGGGGTGGCTGGGCCTCGGCGGGCTCGACGTTACTACTTGACATGATGTGTGAAACTGTAACGCATGGCACCTGAGACGCAAGCGGGACCGGCGAACGCCGCGCTGCCGCTCCCCCCGATGAAGTGGGACGCCTGGGGCGACCCGGCCCTCGCCAAGGAGCTGTCCGCGGACATCAAGGGACTGCTCGCCGCCGCCCTCGGGGTCACCGGCGACGCCACCGCCGGCCCTGGCGCCGACGAGGTCGTGCTGCGCCCCTCCCGGATCACCGCCGAGGACCTCGAAGCGCTGGCCTCCGCCGTCGGCGAGGCGCACGTCAGCGCCGCCGACGCCGACCGCCTGCCGCGCGCCGGCGGCAAGTCCACCCCCGACCTGCTGCGCCGCCGCAGCCGGGAGCCGCAGGACGCACCCGACGCCGTCGTCGTGCCGGGCAGCGAGCAGGAGATCGCCGCCGTCCTCGCCCTCTGCGCCGAACTGCGCATCGCCGTCGTCCCGTTCGGCGGCGGCACCAGCGTGGTCGGCGGCCTGGACCCGGAGCGCGGCGCCCTGCGCGCCGTCATCTCGCTCGACCTGCGCCGCCTCGACCGGCTGGTCGAACTGGACGAGACCTCCGGCGAGGCCGTCCTCGAAGCCGGCCTGACCGGCCCCGCCGCGGAGGCCCTGCTCGCCGAACGCGGCTGGGAGCTCGGCCACTACCCGCAGAGCTTCCGCTTCGCCACCATCGGGGGTTTCGCGGCCACCCGCTCCTCCGGCCAGGACTCCGCCGGGTACGGGCGCTTCGACGAGATGGTCCGCGGCCTGCGCGTGGTCACCCCCGCCGGTGTCCTCGACCTCGGCCGCGCCCCCGCCTCCGCCGCAGGCCCCGACCTGCGCCAGCTCTTCCTCGGCTCCGAGGGCACCCTCGGCGTGATCACCGCCGTCCGGCTGCGCGTGCACCCGCTGCCCGCCGTCAAGGCCCACGAGGCGTGGAGCTTCCCCGACTTCGCCACCGGAACCGCCGCGCTGCGGGCCGTCGAACAGCAGGGCACCGGCCCGACCGTGATCCGGCTCTCCGACGAGGCCGAGACCATGGTCAACCTCGCCATGACCGAGCAGATCGGCGGCGCCCCCGCCGTCAGCGGCTGCCTGGCCGTCACCGTCTTCGAGGGCGACGCCACCCAGGTCGCCGCCCGGCAGCAGCTCACCCGCGCGGCGCTGCTCGCCGCCGGCGGCACCTCGCTCGGCGAGGAGCCCGCCCTCGCCTGGGAGCACGGCCGGTTCAACGCCCCCTACCTGCGCGACTCCCTGCTCAACGCGGGCGCGCTGTGCGAGACCCTGGAGACGGCCGCCGGCTGGAGCGCCCTGCCGGGGCTGCGCACCGCCGTCACCGAGGCGCTGACCGGCGCCCTGCCCGGCGCGCTGGTGCTCTGCCACATCTCGCACGTCTACCCGACCGGCGCCTCGCTCTACTTCACCGTCGTCGCCGCCCTCGGCGAGGACCCGCTCGCCCGCTGGGCCGTCGCCAAGCGGGCCGCCGGGGACGCCATCCTCCGCGCCGGCGGCACCATCACCCACCACCACGCGGTCGGCGCCGACCACCGGCCCTGGATGACCGCGGAGATCGGCGAGTTGGGCGTGCGGATCCTGCGCGCCGTCAAGGCCGAACTCGACCCGGCAGGCATCCTCAACCCCGGCAAGCTGATCCCGTGAACGGCCCGAGAACCGTCCGCAGGGTCGCCGTTCTCACCAACCCGGCGGCGGGCGTCGGCCACGCCGAACCCGCCGCCCGCCGGGCCGTCGCCCGCCTGCGCTCCCTCGGCGTCGAGGTCGAGCCGCAGGCCGGGCGCTCCGCCGAGGACGCCGTCCGGCTGGCCCGCGAGGCCGCGGCGGACGGCGTCGACGCGGTGGTCGTGGTCGGCGGCGACGGCATGATCAACCTCGCCCTCCAGGCCCTGGCCGGCACGCCCGTCCCGCTCGGCGTGATCCCGGCCGGCACCGGCAACGACCACGCCCGCGAGTACGGCCTGCCGATCGCCGACCCAGGGGCCGCCGCCGACGTCATCGCCGCCGGGCGGACCCGCCGGGTCGACCTCGGCCGGATCACCGGACCGGACGGCGCCGTCCGCTGGTTCGGCTCCGTCCTCGCCACCGGCTTCGACTCCCTGGTCAGCGACCGCGCCAACCGGCTGCGCTGGCCACGCGGCAGGATGCGCTACAACCTCGCCGTCCTGGCCGAGTTCGCCAACCTGCGCCCGCTGCCGTTCCGGGTCACCCTCGCCGACGGCACCGTCATCGAGCGCGACCTCACCCTGGCCGCCGTCGGCAACACCCGCAGCTACGGCGGCGGCATGCTGATGTGCCCCGCCGCCCTCCCGGACGACGGCCTGCTCGACGTCACCCTGGTCGACGCCATGCCCCGGCTGCGGATCGCCCGCTTCTTCCCCACCCTCTTCAAGGGCACCCACGTCACCCACCCGCAGGTCACCACCCTGCGCACGACCTCCCTGCGGATCGACTCGCCGGGCATCACGGCCTACGCCGACGGGGAGTTCATCGCGGCCCTGCCGGTCGAGGTCACGGTGGTACCCGAGGCCCTGCGGCTGCTCGTGCCGTGAACCCGGGACCGGCGTCCCACTCCCGGGGCGCCGGACCGCCGTGCACCGGACCGCCGTGCGCCGGGCCGCCGTGTACCGGACCGCCGTGCGCCGGGCCCCACGCAGCTCAGGCGCCCTCGCGGGACCCCTGGACGGCGTGGGCCTCCCGGCGCAGGCGGAACACCACGTTGCGGCGCAGCGGCCCCTCCGGCGCCCCGGGGTCGTCGAAGTCCTCGGCCGGGTCGCGGGTCATCCCGAGGCGGCGCATCACCGCCTGGGAGCGCAGGTTGGCGGCGGTGGTGACGGCGAGGACCTCGGGCAGGGCCAAGGGGCCGAAGCCGTACGCGAGGACCGCCCGGGCGGCCTCCGTCGCGTAGCCGTGGCCCCAGGCGGCGCGGGCCAGCCGCCAGCCGATCTCGACCCCGCTGACCGGGGCCTGCTCCTCGACGTCGTCCAGGCCCGCGAAGCCGATGAACTCGCCGCTCTCCCGCACCTCGACGGCCAGCCATCCGTACCCGCGCCGTTCGATCGCCGCCTCGAAGCGCGCCACCGAGGCGTCGCTCCGCTCCCGGGTGAGGACGCCGCCGAGGTGCTCGCGGACCTCGGGGTCGGCGTTCAGCGCGGCCCAGGGCGCGAGGTCGGACTCCCGCCAGCGGCGCAGCAGCAGGCGTTCGGTGCGCAGTTCCTTCATGCTCCCCACCCAACGGCACCCCGCACGCCCGGGGCAAGCGGAAATCGGGTGCTCCGGAGGCGGACGGCCGGGTAGCCTGCGAGGCATGTCGAGCCCCGAGGCAGCCAGAGCGGGGGCTTTCGGTCACGCCGTCAGCCCCCTGAAGCACTGATCCGGGTGGGTTTCCCGGAGCAGGTGCTGGAGGCGCGCGGGTATCGGGAGTTGGAGTCCCGGGTCACCCGCGCGCACGAGGAGTTCGTGGCGCCCGGGGAGTTCACCTTCCGGGCCCGGCCGGATGCGGTGCGGCTGCGCGACGTGGTCCGCTTCACCTGGGAGATGGTGCCGGTCGGCGGCGGTGAGGCGGTGGGCGGCGGCGACGAGTTCGTCGTCCTGGACGCCGCCGGCCGGATCACCGCCGACTACCAGTTCCCCTGGCTCTGACGAGCAGTTCGGCGGTCCGGGCGTCGGCGGGCAGGAACGCCTCCAGCTTCAGCTCGGCGAGGGTGACGTCGACGGCGGTGGCGAAGGTGGTCACCGTGGTCATCAGGTGCAGTTCGCCGAGCGGGGTGCGCAGTTCCAGTGGCACCGCGAAGCCCAGGTGCTGTTCGCCCACCACCGCTTCCGGTACGTACGAGCTCAACTCCTCGTGCAGCTCGCCGAGGTGGCGGGTCCGCTCGACGATGTGCCGGGCCCAGGCCCCGAAGTTGAGGATGCGCGGGGCGAGGCCGTCCGGGTGCAGGGCCAGCCGGTAGGCGTTGGTGCCGGGCCCGACCAGCCGGGGGTCGGCCCCCGCGGTGATCACGTCCAGCGCGTCGTTCACCGCGACCACGTCCCCGCGCCGGTCCACCACCAGCGCCGGGTACGGCAGGTGGCCGGCCAGGATGTGGTCGATCGCCGCCCGGACCGGCGCCAGCGCGGGCCCGTCCAGCGGCGTCTCCGGGTAGACGGGGGCGTAGCCGGCCGCCAGCAGCAGCTCGTTGCGCTCGCGCAGGGGCAGGTCGAGCGATTCGGCGAGCCGCACCACCATGCCCCGCCCGGGCACCGAGCGGCCCGACTCGATGAAGCTGAGGTGCCGCTGGGTGGTGCCGGCACGGGTGGCGAGGTCGAGCTGGCTGAGCCGGCGGTCGGTGCGGCGCTCGCGCAGCGCCCGGGGGAAGTCCACGCCCCACTTCTACCGCCGGAGCGGACCGGCCCGCCATTCCCCCGGGGGAATTGAGGGCATTCACCGGAGCCCGGAGGATCGTCGGCATGGACATCGGTGTTTTCCTCCCCACCGGCCAGGACCATTGGGCGCCCGGCGGCGGCCCTCGCGACCTGATCGGATTCGCCCGGCGGGCGGAGGAGTTGGGCTTCTCCTCGCTGTTCGTCAACGACTCCCTGCTCACGCCCCGGATCGAGCCGCTCACCATGCTCGCCGCGGTCGCCCCGGTGACCGAGCGGATCGGGCTGGGCACCGGCGCGCTGCTGCCGGTGCTGCGCCGGCCGGTGCAGGCCGCGCAGGCGCTGGCCTCGGTGGACCTGCTCTCCGGCGGACGGCTGACGGTCGCCGTCGGTGCGGGCTTCCCGGGCCGCTTCGGGCGGCCGCTGCACGAGCTGTCCCAGGTGCCCTGGGAGCGCCGCTTCGCCCGGCTGGACGAGACGGTCGCGCTCTGGCGGGCGCTGTGGGCGGGGGCGACGGAGTTCCACGGCGAGTTCCACTCCTTCCCCGAACTCACGCCCGCCACCAGGACCTTCCGCCCGGGCGGCCCGCCGATCTGGCTGGGCGGCGCCACCCCGGCGGCGCTCGCCCGCACCGGGCGCCGGTACGACGGCTGGCTGCCCTACCCGCCCGATCCGGCCGACTACGCCACCGGGCTCGCCGCCGTCCGGCGGGCCGCCCGCGAGGCGGGGCGCGCCCCGGAGGCCGTCACCCCGGCGCTCTTCGTCAACGTCCGGATCGAGGAGGACACCGAGTCTGCCCGGCGTGCCACGGACGCCTACGCCCGCTCCAACTACGGCCTGCCGCTGGAGGAGGTGGCGCAGATCCAGGCGCTCGCCATCGGATCCCCGGACCAGGTCGCCGCGACCCTGCGCCGCTACGCCGAGGCCGGTGCCCGGCGGATCGTCGCCCGGCTCGCCGCGCTCGACCTCGCGGGCCAGTACGAGCAGTTGGAGCGGCTGGCGGAGTTGCTGCCGTCGGCCGCGGAGCCCGCCGGCCTCACACTCGCCGGGCGGCGGTGATCCGGCCCGTCCCGATCGCCGCGAGCAGGTCCGCGTGGTCGGCCGCCGTGCGGTCCGCGTACGTCGCGGCGACGTCGGCGACCGCCTCCGCGAAGGTGCCGGCGCTGCCCAGGTAGCCGGCGACGGCCAGGCGGTCGCCGGTGCGGGCGTGGGTGCGGGCCCGGGCGCGCCCGCACAGCTTGGCGTAGCCGCGCAGGCCGGCCGGGGTCAGCGAGTCGACGTCCACCGAGCCCTTCGGGTCGCGCAGCCGGCGGCCGTGGAAGTGGCGTCCGGCGGGGCCCGCGGTCCGGCCTAGGAAGAGGTCGCCGGCGGCCTGCATCAGGCGCTGCCCGGTGACCACCCGGCGCCCGCCGCGGTGGACGGCGACCTCGGCGTCCAGCCGCAGCGGCGGCCGGTGGTCCTCGAGCACCGACCGGCCGGCCTCCTTGAGCTGCAGGAGCAGCGGGTCGCGGGTGTCCCGGCCGGTCAGCAGGACGATGAGGCAGCGGGTGCCGACGCTGCCGATGCCGACCACTCCCGGGGGGCCGCCGTCGGTCGAGCCCGCCCCCGGGCCGCCGTCGGGGAGGGGCCGACGGGCGCCCTACACCGTCTCGGCGGCGACTCCCCGGTAGGCGGCGCGCAGTTCGGCGAGCCGGGGGTGGGCGGGGTCGAAGGCGGTGCCGTCCACGGCGGCGATCGGCCGCACGCCCACGCCCGCGTTGACGGCGAACGCCGCGTCGAAGGCGGCCAGTGCGTCGGCGGGGACGGGCTCGCGGGACTGCGGGCCGCCGTACGCGCCCGCCAGCAGCGCCTCGGTGACGCCGCGCAGACCGGGGCCCTCGGGCCACACCAGGCGCTCCCCGGCCAGGAAGCCGATGTTCCAGGTGGCGCCCTCGGTCACCCGGCCGTCCTCGTCGGTCAGCAACGCGTCGTCGAAACCGGCGAGTTGGGCCAGCCGACGGTGGTGGACCAGGCCGAACAGGCCGACGTGCTTCACCTCCGGCAACTCCCGCCGGTACACCGCCGTCCGCACCCTCAGCGGCCCGGGTTCGGCCGCCGCGACCGGGCGGGTGGTCACCAGCAGGGCCGGCGCGGCGGGTGCGGCGGGGCGTTCCAGGCCGAGGGCCGGGTCGTAGCAGGTGACCCGGACGATCACCGGCCCGTCGTCGGCGGGCAGGACGGCGCGGATCCGCTCCCGGACCGCCGCCCGGTCCAGGTCGGCGCCGAACAGCGTCCGGCAGTCCCGGACCAGCCGGTCCAGGTGGAGCCCCAGACCGCGCACCCGGCCCGCCTCCGCCCGCATGGTGGTGAAGTGTCCGTAGTTGAGCAGTCCCAGGGCGGCGAGCCGCGCCGGGTCGGCGGGCGCACCGTCGATCTCGATCTCAGCCATCCCCCGAGTCTGCCAGCTGTGCGGTCGCCTCCGGCGCCGGAACCGGGCGGCACCGGCCCACCGTCCGGCGGCCCGTGCCGCGGGCCTCCTGCTCGAACTGCTCGATCCGGTGCGCCAGGCCCTCCGGCTCCCCCGCCTCCGCCCAGCGCCACGCCTCCGCCCACCACTGCGGCCCGCGCACCATCGGCCACCCGGCGAGTGCCAGGTGCAGCGCCAGCGTGGACCGCGCGTACTCGTGCACCCAGGCGTCGCAGCTCCGGTAGTCGGCGGTCTCGTCCAGCCGCAGCCAGCGGCCCTCCCGACCGGCGGCCAGTATCGGCACCCAGCCGCGCTGCCGGTCGGCGACCAGCAGGAGCAGCCGCCCGTCCTCCTCGCGCACCCGGTACGGCGGCAGCTGCGGCATCCGGGCGAGCGACAGCGACCGCTTCCAGCCCACCACCCAGAGCCCCCGGCGCAGGTAGTACCGGACCGCCGGCTGCCAGCTCCAGTGCGCTTCCAGCCGGAACCCCGGCAGCCCCTCGGCGGCGGCCGCCGCGTACACCTCGTCCAGCGCGGCGGCCGCCAGCCCGCGTCCGCGCGAGCCCGGCCGGACGTACAGGGAACTGACGGCCAGTTGGCTCGGCCCCTTCGTCCAGTTGTCGACCGCGACGGTGCCGACGTCCTCCCCGTGCTCGTCCCGGATCCAGTAACGCCGCCGGTACAGCTCCCCGCCGGGCCACTCCCGCCCGCTCTCCCCCAGCCGCTCCCGCCAGCCCCGCTCGGCCTCCGGCGCCAGCCCGTCCGGGTCGACCAGTTCGGCCAGCTCGCCCTCCACCAGGGACGCCAGGTCCCACAGGGCGAACCGCCGCTCCTCCCCCTCCGCCGCCGCCCGCAGCCGCTCTCCCGCCGCCAACCGCCCCTGTGCCCGCTCCACCGCGGCATCCCACGACCTCACCCGCGCCACGATAGCGGGCGATCGGGCACGAGCCGTAATCCGCCGAGCACGGACCGTCAGGTGGCGTCGAACGCCCCGCCTCCGGACGGCGTCACGGGCGCGCGGCGGAGGGTGCGGGGGTGCCGGCGGCTGGCGTGTCGGCGGCGGGGGTGCCGGTGGTGTGGGTGTCGACGGCGGGCGTGTCGGCGGCGGGAGTGCCGGTGGTGTGGGTGTCGACGGTGGGCGTGTCGGCGGCGCGGGTGTCGGCGGCGGCCGTGTCCCCGGCGGGGGCGGCGCCGGCGGGCACGATCGGCCGCCTGCCGCCCGGGGGCCGCGGCCGGGCCAGGGCCACCGCGGCGATCACCAGGGCGCCGCCGGCCAGGGCGTTCCAGCCGACCGGCTCGGCCAGGAAGGTCGCCCCCAGGGCCGTGGACCACAGCGGCGTGACGTAGGTGACGGCGGAGGCGACGGCGGCGCCCGCCGCCCGGACCAGGCCCAGGTTCAGCAGGTACGCCAGGCCGGTACCGAGGGCGCCCAGGACCAGCAGGGCGGCGGCCGCCGAGCCGCCCGGCCAGTGCGGCAAACCCCCGACGAGCGGGGCGACCAGGGCCAACTCGGCGGCCGCGCTGCCGATCTGGAGCGCCGACAGGGCGGTCACGGACTCCGGGCGGCCGGACAGGAAGCGGCGCAGGTAGGCGAACCCGGCGCCGTAGCAGCAGGTGGCGGCCAGGCAGGCGAGGGCGCCGGTGGTCGCGCCGGCGCCGAGGCCGCGCCAGACCCCCAGCACGGTCAGCACGCCGACGAAGCCCAGTGCGAGTCCGCCGAGCCGACGGGCCCCCGGGCGGCGCTCCTCGGGGACGGTCAGCACCGCGAACAGCAGGGTGAACAGCGGGGTGGTCGCGTTCATCACCCCGGCCAGCACCGAACTCACCCTGGTCTCGCCGAAGGAGAACAGGGCGAACGGCACCGTGTTGAGCAGCACCGCGACCGCGGCCGAGTGCCCCCACACCGCCCGGTCGCGCGGCACCCGCTCACCGCGCAGCAGCAGGATCGCCCACAGCGTGACCGCGCCCAGCAGGCAGCGCCACAGCGCCACCCAGACCGGCGGCACCCCGGCGTCGACCGCCACCTTGATCAGGGCGAAGCTCGCGCCCCAGATCGCCGACAGTGCCACGAAGCCCGGCAACCAGCGCCGCACCCCGACCACCTCCCGTCCGTTCCACTCCGTCGTCCCGAACGGCCGCGCCGCCGGGCGGCCGCCGCTCTGGACAGAGGGTGGCCCGGCGGCGGAGCATGAGTCCAACAAGTGGCGGTACCGGGAGGATGAGGAAGTCTCATGGCGTCGGAGGTGAACCTCGCCCAGCTCAGGGCGCTGGTCGCGGTCGCCGACACCGGCGGCTTCGGTGCGGCCGCCGACGAGCTGGGCATCAGCCAGTCCGCGGTCTCACACGCCGTCGCCGCGCTGGAACGCTCCCTCGGCTCCCCCGTGCTGCACCGCGGCACCCCGTGCCGGACCACCCCGCTCGGCGAGCAGATCCTGCCGCACGCCCGTACCGCGGTCGCCTCCGCCGCCGCGGTGCGCACCATCGCCACCCGGCACACCGGCGGCCTCACCGGCACCGTGCGGCTGGCCGCGCCGACCACCGTCTGCCAGGCCCTGATGCCCGGGCTGCTGCGCGACTGGAAGGCGGCGCACCCGCAGGTCACCGTGCGGCTCTTCGAGGGGGAGGACGCCGAGCTGACCACCTGGCTGGAGGCCGGCACGGTGGACGCCGCCGTGCTGGTGGACGCCGACCCGCTGCCGCCGGGGGCGGTTCCGCTCGGCGCCGACTCGATGCACGCGCTGCTGCGCCGGGACCACCCGCTCGCCGGGCAGGACACCATCCACGTGGGCGAGTTGGAGGACGACGACTTCCTGCTCTCCGAGGGCGGCTGCGAGCACCACATCCGCGAGGCCTACCGGCGGGCCGGCACCCGCTTCAGCCCCCGGCACCGGATCCGCGACCTCAACACCCTGATCGGCATGGTGCACGCCGGTGTCGGGGTCTCGGTGATGCCGGCGCTGGCGCTGACCATGCTGCCGCCGGAGTGCGTCCTGGTGCCGATCCGCCCGGCCGTGCACCGGACGCTCACCCTCACCGGCCCGGCCGGGCGGCCCTGGTCCCCGGCAGTCAGCGGGCTCCTCGCGGGCGTACGGGCGGCCGCGGGCGCACCGGTGCCGGCCTGACCAGCCCTCAGCCCGTCCGGGTCTGCCGCGGACCCTCCGGGGCCCGGCTGCGGGCGGCTTGACCGTTCCGGGGGTTGACCACCCTTCCCCGACAGGTCTATACCAGTGAGGGCCCTCGGCAACGTCTTCGCGCCGACGGCCCCTTCGGCCGTCACGCCACCCCCACGTCCGGCGTGAGCAGGCCGTCTCCCCCACCGCCGTTTCCTGGAAAGGCCTCCGATGGAACGCGCTGTTCCCCCACAGCTCCCCCCGCCCGCGCAGCGGCCCGCCGCACCGACCTCGCGCAGGTCCCGGGCCGCGCTCGCCGTGGCCGGGGTGCTCGGGCTGGTCGCCGGAGGTGCCGGCGCGCTGGCCGGCTCCGGCGCGGCCTCGGCCGACACCGTCGCCACCACCGGCCTGGGCAGCAACTGGTACGCCTCGGCGCCGTACCTGATGCCCGAGGACAACAGTCCGCCGGACGCCGCCGCCGTGATGGACGCCACCGGGCAGAAGGCCTTCCAACTGGCCTTCATCCTGGCCCAGGGCAACAGCTGTTCGCCCGCCTGGGGCGGCACCTCCTCGATCGACGGCGACACCACCATGCCGGCGGTGATCCAGACGATCCGCGGCAAGGGCGGGGACGTCTCGGTGTCGGTCGGCGGGTACGGCGGCACCAAGCTGGGCCAGGTCTGCGGCACGCCCGAGGCGACCGCCGCCGGGTACCAGAAGGTGATCACCAAGTACAACCTCAAGGCGATCGACTTCGACCTGGAGGAGCCGGAGTACGAGAACACCGCCGCCATCCACAACGAGATCGGCGCCGCCCGCATCCTCCAGCAGAACAACCCCGGGCTCTACGTCTCGATCACCACCGCCGGGACGACCGCCGGCACCGGCTGGTTCGGCACCCAGATGCTGAACGAGGCGAAGTCCCAGGGCTTCACGCCGAACAACTTCTCGATCATGCCCTTCGACGGCGGCTTCAACGGCGCGGCCGCGCAGACCGACGCGCTGGTCAAGTTCAACCAGATCCTCCAGACCACCTTCGGGTGGAACGAGGCCACCGCCTACGCCCACGAGGGCGTGTCGATGATGAACGGCCGCACCGACGCCGCCGAATACTTCCGCCAGGCGGACTTCCAGACCGTGCTGGACTTCGCCACCGCCCACGGCCTGGCCCGGTACACCTACTGGTCGGTGAACCGGGACCGCCAGTGCCCCGGCACCGTGGACCCGGGCCTGTCCGGCTCCTGCTCCAGCGTGGCGCAGAGCGACTGGGACTTCACCAAGTACACCGTGAAGTTCGCCGGGGCGACCCCGCCCACCACCCCGCCCACCACGCCCCCGACCACGCCTCCCACCACCCCGCCGACCACGCCGCCCTCCAGCCCGGGCACCTGCACCGCCCCGGCCTGGAGCGCGAGCACCACGTACACCACGGGCAACAAGGTCTCGTACAACGGCCGGAACTACCACGCCAAGTGGTGGACGCTGAACGAGGTTCCGAGCGCCAGCGGCCAGTGGGGCGTCTGGGCCGACGACGGCCCCTGCTGACC
>NZ_JBEPAK010000192.1:0-13767 GCF_040298565.1 Kitasatospora sp. NPDC001539
GCGGTGCGCGGGGGGCCCGGGTGGGGCTTAAAACGCCCGGCACCCCGGCGGCCGATGCCGCCGGGGTCACCACTGCGTCACGCGCTCGGACGGTCAGTCCTCGTCGTCGGACCGACCGATCGCGCCACCCGCGCCACTGGCCACGCCGGCCGTCATGTCGGGCTGCACGTGGATGACACCGTAGTGGTAACCGTGCCTGCGGTACACGACGCTCGGCAGACCGCTGTCCTTCTCCACGAAGAGGTAGAAGTCGTGGCCGACCAGCTCCATCTCGTAGAGCGCCTGGTCCAGCGCCATGGGGGCGGCCGAGTGCGTCTTCTCCCGGACCACCAGCGGGCCTTCGCCCTCCACTTCCAGGGATCCCATCTTGGTCTTGCGGACGGCTCCGTCGGCCTCGCCCTCCGTCGCGGTCGTCGACGGCAGCGCGGCCAAGGCCGCGGTCGCCTCGGCGACACTGATGGGGGTGCGGCCGTTCGCGCCGCCCTTGTGCACCCGACGCCGGTCCGCGGACTTGCGCAGCTGGGCGTCGAGCTTCGCCGAGGCCAGGTCGAGCGCCGCGTACGGGTCCGCGGCGGCGGCTTCGGCCCGGATGACCGGGCCACGGCTACGGAGAGTGATCTCCACGCGGTCGGACCGGTCGGCCTGCCGCGGGTTGTGCTCCTTGGACACCTCGACGTCGAGGCTGATCACCTTGCCGTCGAACTTCTGGACCTTCTCCAGCTTCTCGGCCACGTGCTCGCGGAACCTCTTGGGCACCTCGGTCTTGCGGCCCTTGACGACGATGTCCACGCAGAACTCCGATCCCTCGTACTGACGCCGATCCGGGTGCTACCGGACCGGGCTGAGTTCCAGCTGGACCAGCCCATCCACTGCCGGCCCCCGCCCCCGCCGCCAGCGGTGGGAACGTCTGGCCCTCATCTCACTTCCTCCCCATCAGGGACGGTTGAAACCCCCTGGAGCCTTCATCGAACACCTCACAGAGGGTTTTCGCCTCCCCAGGCGAGAAGACGGGTAGGAGCCGATACTGCGAGCAGGCGGTCAACTGCTGCACCCTGTCTACCCTCCTGGGGGTGAAGTAGCGGTAAATACCTGGACAACGTGCCCCATACGGCGCATCCTATGCTGACTCTCCGTGCCTGCCGCCGCCAGGAGCAGCCGTGCCGCCGTCCCCGTCCCCGGTCCGTCCCCAGTCCACACGGACGTCCTTCGCCTACGTCCTGTCGGGACTGCTGGACGTCCTGCTCCCCGCCGACTGCGCGGGCTGCGGCACCGAACGCACCCAGCTCTGCCCGGCCTGCCGGCAGACGCTGGCCGACGCCCGCCCCGGCCCCACGCTGCTGCCGTGGGCCCATGCCGCCGCCCCCTACACCGATCCCGTCCGGCAGTTGCTGCTCGCCCACAAGGAACGCGGCGCGCTGCGGCTGGCCGGCCCGCTCGGCGAGGCGCTCGGACGGGCGGTGCGCTCCGCACTGGGCAACCGGGCCGGGGCGGCGCCGCTGCTGCTCGTCCCGATGCCCTCGACCCGCGCGGCGGTCCGCGCCCGCGGTCACGACCCGACGCTGCGCCTGGCCGGGGCCGCCGCCCGCTCCCTGCGCCGGGCCGGCCTGGACGCCCGGGCCGCGCCGCTGCTGCGGCACGCCCGCCCGGTCGCCGACCAGACCGGGCTGAACGCGGCCGAGCGGCGGCGCAACCTGCACGGCGCGCTCACCGTCCTGCCGCGCGCCCGGCGCGGCCTGTCCGGCCGTCAGCCGGTGCTGGTGGACGACCTGGTGACCACCGGGGCGAGCCTCGCCGAGGCCGCCAGGGCGCTGGCCGACGCCGGCCTGCCGGCCCGGGCGGCCGCCACCGTCGCGGCCACCGCGGTGCAGCCGGGCGGCTGACCCGCCGGGGCGCACCGGGTGCCGCGTCAACCCGCATCAGCCGGCGCCACCCCGCGTCAGCCCGCGTCAGCCCGCGTCAGCCGGCGCCACCCGCCACCCGCCACCCGTGGAAACTCAGCCGGCGTAGAAGAAGGAGCGGGCCCGGTCCAGCAACTGGGCCTCCCGCCACTGGTTGTTGACCAACCGGTAGACCTTGCCCTCGGCCACCGCCAGCACCGGCGGCGCCGGCACCAGGCTGTCCCCCCGGGACTCCGCGGCCGAGACGCTCAGCATCCCGAGCCCGCCCTGCAGCTGACTGTCCGTGCTCTGCGAGCCGTCGGTGCTGATGTAGTACAGCTGCTTGGGGCGGTCGGCCTCGTTGCCGAGCACCAGCAGCTGGTCGCTCTCCGCCCAGGACACCGAGGCGACGTCGGTGAGCGAGGGTGCGGCCCGGCGCAGGCCGGTGATCTTCACGGTCGGCGCCGTCGGCGTCCCGCCGTGCACCACCAGGCCGAACTCCAGCGAACTGGTCGCCACGCCCGGGGACTTGACCACCAGCGCGACCCGGGTGCCGTCCGAGGAGATCCGCAGCGCCTGCACGGTCTGCCCGATCAGCCCCTCGACCGGAACGGTGTACGACTTGTTGCCGCGCACCATGACCACCCGCGGCCCCTGCGGGTCGCGGTCCACCACCCACAGGTCGCCGCGGCCGTCCCAGCTCGGCGAGGCGAGGCCGTCGTCCTTGCCGCCGCCCCGCACCGGTGAGGTGAGCACCGGCTCGGGCATCGCCACGGTGCTGTCCGACAGGGCCACCGAGTAGAGCTGGTGGCCGTCCGCGCTGACCGCGGCGGCCCAGGCGCCGTCCCGGCTGACCGCCAGGGCGCTCGGCTGCGCCGCCGGGTTCGGCTGCGGCTTGCCGAGCACGCCGTGCACCGGGTCCCCGGTGCGGCCGTCGTCCGTCGCCATCAGGACGCCGTTGTCGGAACGCTGGTAGTACTGGACGGACGTCTGGGCGGTCAGGGCGCCCGGCCCGGTGGGCGGCACGTCGGTGCGGCTGGCCGTGCAGGAGCCGCGCCGGCCCCTCAGCTCCAGCCGCTCGACCTGGCCCTTGCCCTGGTCGGCGAGGGTGTAGAAGAGCTGGGTGGCCATCCGGCGGCAGGCCGCCGGCTCGCCGAGGTCCGCGGCGCCGAGCTGCACGTGGGCGGTCCGGCCGTCGTCGATGCCGACCCTGTCCACGGAGGCGCCGGCGGGGAAGGCCGTCCGGACCACCGGCGAGAGCCAGTCCGAGGGCCCGGCGACCAGCGCCTTGGCGGCCGCGGTCAGCGGGTCTATCCGGCGGCGCAGGTAGATCGGGTCGGCGACCAGCACCTCCTGGCCGCCCTTGCCGGCGGACGGGTCCGGCGCGGTGTAGAAGAAGCGCTCGACCTGCCGGAAGCTGTTCCGGAAGTTGGTCTCGTTCATGATCACGCCGGGCGGCAGCCGGTCGATCCGCCACTCGCCGTCCTTCTCCCGCACGAAGGTGAAGTCGGAGGAGGCGTTGTTGTTCGGGCCGGCGACGGGCAGGTACGAGTGCTTGGCGTCGACCGTGGCGACCATCTGCCCGGTCACCGTCTCGGAGGTCGTGGTGTCGGCGTCGGAGACCGGCTGGCCGGGTTCCTTGATGGTCGTGCTGGCGAGCACCTGGATGCTCGCCTCCGGGTTCCAGGTCGCGGCGGCGCTGTCGGTGAGGTACTTGCGCGCGGTGTCGTACCCCTCGTCGGCGGTCACCGCGTCCAGGAACCCGGTCAGCAGCTCACGCGGCTTGGCGCCCTTGCCGGGCGCCACCGGGTACACCCTGGCCTGCAGGTTCTTGTCGGCCGAACCCTGGGAGAGCTCGACCTTGGTGATGCCGCCGGAGTCCGGCATGGCCGCGCAGCCGCTCGCCACGAGGGCGCCGAGCACCGCGCCGGCCACCGCCGTGAGCCGCGGCTCAGTCTTGCTGCTCGTCCTTCGCACGCTGCGTCCCCTCCAGGTCCGTCCCACCCGTCACGTCCGGCTCCGCCGTCCGCTGTGCCACCGACGGCCGTCCCGGCGTCGGGTCCACCATGACCTGGGCCCCGGTGACGCCGTAGCCGGCCCCCGCGGTCCACACGTCCGAGGGGTCCGAGCGGGGCCCCTCGGGCAGTCCGCGCCGACCCAGCCCGGGGCCGATGTTCAGCACCCCGCCGAGGCCGCTGCCCAGTCCGCTGCCGGTCCCCTCCGGCGCCTCGGCCTGCTCCTCGGCGGCGGTCATCGCGGTCGAACCGGCCGGGGCGATGGCCCGCCGGTACGGCGTGCCGTAGGCCCCGAGGCCCCGGTTGTTGCGGGAGTCCTCCGGCTCCAGCCGGAACGGCGCCCGGCTGATCTCGCCGCCCCGGGTGCGCGGCAGGGTGAGCCGGAAGTGCGAGCCGCCGCCGGGCTCGCCCCAGGCCTGGAGCCAGCCGCCGTGCAGGTGGGCGTCCTCGACCGCGATGGACAGGCCGAGGCCGGTGCCGCCGGTGGTGCGCACCCGGGACGGGTCCGCCCGCCAGAAGCGGTGGAACACCCGGGAGGCCTCGCCCGGCTTGAGGCCGATGCCGTAGTCGCGCACGCCGACGGCGACCGCGCCGTCGGCCGAGCCCAGCCGGACCACCACGTCCCGGCCCTCGCCGTGCTCCAGCGCGTTGACCACCAGGTTGCGCAGGATGCGCTCGATCCGGCGGGAGTCCACCTCGGCCACCACCGGCTCGCCGTCGCCGCGGATCACGATCGCACTGCCCTTGGCCTGGGCCAGCGGGTCGGCGGCCTCCACCACCCGGCCGACGATCTCCCGCAGGTCGACGGGCTCGGCGTCCAGGATGGCGGCGCCCGCGTCGAAGCGGCTGATCTCCAGCAGGTCGGCCAGCAGCGACTCGAAGCGGTCCAGCTGGCCCTGGAGCAGCTCCGCCGAGCGGGCCGCCATCGGGTCCAGGTCCTCCCGGCTGTCGTAGATCAGGTCGGCGGCCATCCGGACGGTGGTCAGCGGGGTGCGCAGCTCGTGCGAGACGTCCGAGACGAAGCGCCGCTGGACCCTCGACAGCTCCTCCAGCTGCCGGATCTGCGCCTGGAGGGCGTTGGCCATCCGGTTGAAGGACTCGCCGAGGCGGGCGATGTCGTCCGTCCCGGTCACCTTCATCCGCTCCTCCAGGTGCCCGTCGGCGAGCCGCTCGGAGATGCCGGCGGCCATCCGCACCGGGGTGACGACCTGGCGCACCACGACCCAGGCGATGCCGCCCATGAGGATCACCACGAACACGCCGGCGGTCGCCAGGGTGCCGGTGATCAGGTTGAGGGTGTCGGTCTCCTGGCCGAAGGAGAACACGTAGAACAGCTGGTAGCTGGTGCCGGCCGGACCGACGAACTGCATGCCGAGGGCGAGGCCCGGCTCGCTCCTGCCGCCGCTCTCGGGCGACCGGTGGATCCGGGTCGGCTGGTCGAACATCTGGCCGGGCTCGTCGAAGAGCTTGGCGCGCAGGGTGTCCGGGACGCTGCTGGGCTGGATGTCACCCGAGTAGCGCGGCGCGAATCCGGCCGTGTCCGGGACGACGGCACCGGTGCCGGGGGCCATCGCGATCACCGAGTAGACCGTCTGCCCGCTCGCGGCCAGGTCGTTGACCTGCCGCAGCAGCCAGGTGCCGGTCTCCTCGGTGGTCGGGTCGGCGGTGTTGCGCAGCTTGAGGTCGCGGGCCTCGTCGATCTTCTTCTGCTCGACCTGGAAGCCGATCCGGGCCTGCGCCCGGGCAGCGTCGATCTTGGTGTCGAGCAGGCCGGTGCGCACCTGCGCCACCACGACCACGCCCAGCACCAGGACCACCGCGATGGAGGCCAGCAGGGACACCGCGACCACGCGCAGCTGGATCGAGCGACGGTACAGCGCGGCCACCCGGTGCGCGGGGCGGCGGAACTGACGCTTCATCAGGCCGAAGACTCCGGAAGGGCCGCGACGGCGGCGGGTGGTCGAACTCAGCACGTCCCCGCGCACGGCTCCCGCCCCGCCGGTCGCGGTACCCGGCGGGGTGTCGTCGGCCCGGTCCGTCACGTCAGCTGGGTCCGGCCTTGTAGCCGACGCCGCGGACGGTCACCACGATCTCGGGGCGCTCCGGATCCTTCTCGATCTTGGAGCGCAGGCGCTGGACGTGCACGTTGACCAGGCGGGTGTCCGCCGCGTGGCGGTAGCCCCAGACCTGCTCCAGCAGCACCTCGCGGGTGAACACCTGCCAGGGCTTGCGGGCCAGCGCGACCAGGAGGTCGAACTCCAGCGGGGTCAGCGGGATGCTGCGGCCGTCGCGCTTCACCGAGTGACCGGCCACGTCGATCACCAGGTCGCCGATGGTCAGCTGCTCGGGAGTGGGCTCCTCGGCGCGGCGCAGCCGGGCCCGCACCCGGGCCACCAGCTCCTTGGGCTTGAACGGCTTGGTGACGTAGTCGTCGGCGCCGGACTCCAGGCCCACCACCACGTCGACCGTGTCGGTCTTCGCGGTCAGCATGACGATCGGCACACCGGACTCCGCCCGGATCTGCCGGCACACGTCGATGCCGTCCCGGCCGGGCAGCATCAGGTCGAGCAGCACCAGGTCGGGCTTGGTCTCCCGGAACGCGGCTAGCGCCTTGTCCCCGTCGGCGACGAAAAACGGCTCAAAACCCTCACCACGCAACACGATGCCGAGCATCTCGGCCAGTGCGGAGTCGTCATCAACGACGAGGACGCGTCCCTTCATGCGTCCATCTTCTCATTACCGGATTGTGACCTGCCGCACAGCAGTGCCAATGCTCCACAACGGCCAACTCGGCCACCGGCGTTTTCCGGCCAAACCGGACGAATGACCCTCGCCCGGGGCGCCTCGGAACGGTCCCGGAGCAGCCGTCCGACCTCCTGGAACGCCCCGATGCCGATCAGCAACCGGATACCCCTGGGGCCTGTCCTGGCCCCATGGCACGATGGGCACCGCGCGCGGGCGGAAGATCCGCCCCGGAGCCGCGCCCCTGACGCCCCTCCGAGGAGCAGTGATGACCGACACCCCGGGCTGGGCCTCGCCCAGCTCGTCCGAGCCACCCCGCGACGGCGACCGGCCCCCGGCCGACGCGCCCGCCGCCGTGCCCGGACCGTCGGCACCACCGCAGGCCACCCCCGGCTGGAACACCGCGCCCGGACAGCCCGGCTGGAACACCGCGCCCGGACAGCCCGCCTGGGGCGGCCGGACGCCCCACGGCGGGCAGCCGCCCGGCGGAGGGAACCCGTACGGCTGGGGCGCCGTGACCAGCCCCCGCCCCGGAGTCATCCCGCTGCGCCCGCTCGCCGTCGGCGAACTGCTCGACGGAGCCGTCACCACCGTCCGTCGGCACTGGCGCACCGCCCTCACCCTCTCCCTCGGCATCGCCGTGATCGACCAGGCCGGTGCGATCGCCGCCGAGCTGCTGGTCGACGGCAGGACCGGAGCCTCCACCCAGCTGCTCACCCTGCTGGCCCGGCTGCCGATCATGCTGCTGCTCAACGCCCTCGCCACCGCGCTGCTCACCGTGGTGGTCAGCCGGGCCGTCCTCGGCCGGCCGGTGACCGCCGGGGACGCCTGGCGCGACGCCCGCCCCCGGCTGCTCCAGCTGCTCGGGCTCACCGTGCTGACCACCCTGATGAGCTCCGGCGTGCTGCTGCTCGGCTTCGCCCCGCTCTTCGGCTACCAGGCCGGCGGCTCGGGCACGCCGGGGACGGAAGCCCTGCTGGCGTTCGTCGGCCTGCTGACCGTCCCGCTCGCCGTCTGGCTCCTGATCCGCTACAGCCTGGCCGCTCCGGCGCTGATGCTGGAGAAGCAGGGCGTGCGGACGGCACTGTCCCGCTCGCGGCGGCTGGTCCGCGGCTCCTGGTGGCGGATCTTCGGCATCGTGCTGCTGAGCAAGCTGCTGTCCCTGGTGATCGGGATGGTCCTGCTCGTCCCGGCCCGGTTCATCGGCCTGGTGCTCGGCTTCGGCAGCGTGGACCGCCTCGACGACGGCAACCAGTCCGTCGGCATGCTGGTCGTGGTCGCGATCGCCGGGATCATCGCCTCCGCGCTCACCACCCCGTTCACGGCCGCCGTCGGCGTGCTGGTCTACATCGACCAGCGGATCCGCCGCGAGGCCCTGGACATCGAGCTCTCCCGCGCCGCCGGCACGCCCGAGCAGCACGGCACCGGCCCCGACGGCGGAGCCGACCAGACCTCCGCGAGGCGCTGAGCTAGATGCCCATCTGGGGGGACAGGCTCCTCGCCGCCGGCGCACCGGTCACCGTTCCGCGTGACCCGGCCCGCGACGCCGCGCGCGAGGAGCTGCTGAAAGCCGACTACCACAAGCACGACCCGACGGTCCTGCAGCGGATCGCCGACTGGTTCTGGGACCACCTCAACGGCGCACTGGAGAACCTCTCCGGCGACGGCACCGACGGCACCACCGGCGTGGTGCTGTTCCTGATCGTCGCCGTGCTGATCGCGGCCGCCCTCTGGTGGCGCCTCGGCGCGCCCAAGCGCTCCGCCCGCAGCACGCTCGGCGTGTACGGCGGCGGCGGCCCGCGCAGCGCCGCGCAGCACCGGGCGGACGCCGCCGGGCACGCCGCCGCAGGGCGGTGGGCCGAAGCCGTCCGCGAGCAGATGCGCGCACTCGTCCGCTCCCTGGAGGAACGCACCCTGCTCGACAGCCGCCCCGGCCGCACCGCCGACGAGGCCGCCGCCGAAGCCGGCCGCGCCCTGCCCGAGCACGCGGCCGCGCTGACCGCCGCCGCCCGCACCTTCGACGACATCGCCTACGGCGACCGGACCGCCGACCAGGCCGCCTACCAGCTGCTGCTGGACCTCGACCGCACCCTGGAACGCACCCGCCCGGCGCTCGCCCCGGTCCCCGGCCAGGCCACGGCTCCGACCGGCTCACCGATCGGCGCCCAGGCCGCCGCTCGGACCGGCTCGCCGACCGGCCCTTCGTCCACGGGAGGAGCGGCATGACCGGCACCACCCCCGCTCCGGCCGCCGTCGAACGGCCCCCGGCCGGCCCCGCGCCCACCAGCCTCGCCCCCAGCGGCCGCGGCCTGCTCCGCCGCGCCCGCTGGTACCTGGCCTTCCTCGCCGCCCTGCTCATCGGCGCCGTCTGCATCGCCGCCCTCGGCCGGGACCACCAGTACCCGCCGGCCGACCCGCGCTCCTACGACTCCGACGGTGCCCACGCCGTGGTCGCGCTGCTCGAACAACAGGGCCTGAGGACCGACCTCACCACCGACCCCGCGGCCACGCCCGGCGGCGCCGACACCCTGGTGCTGCCCGAACCCGACCTGCTCGACCCGGCCCAGCTGCGCGCCGTCGCCGCCGCCCACCACAGGCGGCTGGTCCTGATCGCGCCCGGCCCGGCCGCCCTCACCGCGCTCGCTCCCGGCATCCGCACCTCCGACGAGGACGGCGGCGTCCCGTACGCCCCCGTCCGCAGCACCCCCGCGGCCTGCTCCCTCGCCGAGGCCGCCCGGGCCGGCAGCGCCACGACCGGCGGCATGCTCTACACCAGCGGCAGCCGCGGCGAGGGCTGCTACCCGCACGGCCACGGCTACCCGCTGGTCAGCACCCCGACCGCGCACGGCGACGTCATCGTCCTCGGCAGCGGCAGCTTCCTGCACAACGGCGAACTCGCCAAGGACGGCAACGCCTCGCTGGCACTCGGCCTGCTCGGCTCGCAGCCCCGCCTCACCTGGCACCTGCCCGACTACTCCGCCCAGCCGGCCGAGGGCACCCGCACGAAGAGCTTCGACGACTACATCCCCAAGGGCTGGCGCTGGGCCTTCTACCAGCTGGCGATCGCCGCCGTCCTGGCCGCACTGTGGCGCGCCCGCCGGCTCGGCCCGGTGGTCAGCGAGAACCTGCCCGTGGTGGTGCGCGCCGCCGAGACCACCGAGGGCCGCGCCCGCCTCTACCGCCGTGCCAAGGCCCGCGGCCGCGCCGCCGAGGCCCTGCGCCGCGCCGCCGCCCACCGGCTCTCCCCCGCTCTGGGCGTCCCCCTCCGGGCCGGCGCGCCCGACCCCGAAGCCCTCTGCGCGGCCGTGGCCGACCGCCTCCCCGCACGACCCGCCGGGGACGTCCGGGCCCTGCTGTACGGCCCGCCCCCGACCGACGACGCCGCCCTGCTGCGGCTCGCCGACGATCTCGACGCCCTCGAAAGGCAGGTACGGAACCCGTGACCGAACAGGCAACCGCCCAGCTCCGCATCGCCCCTGGCACGGCGCCCGCCAGCCCCGCCACCGACCCCCGCACGGCCCTGACCGCCCTGCGCGCCGAGATCGGCAAGGCCGTCGTCGGCCAGGACGCCGCCGTCACCGGCCTCGTCGTGGCCCTGCTCTGCGGCGGCCACGTGCTGCTCGAGGGCGTCCCCGGCGTCGCCAAGACCCTGCTGGTCCGCACCCTGTCCACGGCGCTCAGCCTGGGGACCAAGCGGATCCAGTTCACCCCCGACCTGATGCCCGGCGACGTCACCGGTTCGCTGGTCTACGACGCCCGCACCGCCGAGTTCTCCTTCCAGCCCGGCCCGGTCTTCACCAACCTGCTGCTCGCCGACGAGATCAACCGCACCCCGCCGAAGACCCAGGCCGCCCTGCTCGAGGCCATGGAGGAGCGGCAGGTCACGGTGGACGGCGAACCGCGGCCGCTGCCCGTGCCGTTCCTCGTCGCCGCGACCCAGAACCCGGTCGAGTACGAGGGCACCTACCCGCTGCCCGAGGCCCAGCTCGACCGCTTCCTGCTCAAGCTGATCCTGCCGCTGCCCGACCGCGACCAGGAGTTCCAGGTCCTCTCCCGGCACGCCGCCGGCTTCGACCCCCGCGACCTCGCCGCCGCTGGCGTCCGGCCGGTCGCCGGCCCCGAGCACCTCGCGGCCGCCCGCGAGCAGATCGCCGGGCTGACCGTCTCCCCCGAGGTCCTCGCCTACATCGTCGACCTCTGCCGGGCCACCCGGCAGTCCCCGTCGCTGTCCATCGGCGTCTCGCCGCGCGGCGCCACCGCCCTGCTCGCCGCCTCGCGCGCCTGGGCGTGGCTGGCCGGACGCGACTACGTCACCCCGGACGACGTGAAGGCACTCGCCCTGCCCACCCTGCGGCACCGGGTCGCGCTGCGGGCCGAGGCGGAGATGGAGGGCGTCACCGCCGACTCCGTCATCCAGGCCGTCCTGGCGCAGACGCCCGCCCCCCGCTGACCCGCTGACCCGCTGACCCGCTGATCAGTAGGCCGCAGGCCGCAGAGGTCAGGAGCTAGCGGACCACGGCGTCCGGACCACGGGCACCCCACGGCCATCCACATCCACGGGCTTCCGAAGGAGCGCATCCGCATGGCCCTCACCGGGCGAACCGCCCTGCTCGCCGCACTCGGCGCGCTCGTCGTGGGCCTGTTGCTGCCCTCCTGGGCCGGAGTCGGACTCGTCACCGGCGCGGTCCTGGTCGCCGTTCTGGTCGACCTGGTGCTCGCCGCCCCCGTCCGAAGCCTGCACATCACCCGTGGCGGCGACACCACCGTCCGGCTCGGCGAGTCCGCCACCGTCGAACTGACCGTCACCAACCCCGCCGGGCGGCCGCTCCGAGCCCTGGTCCGCGACGCCTGGGCGCCCTCCGCGTGGCGCCCGGGCACCGCGGAGACCGCGTCCCGGCACACCCTCGCCGTCCCCGCCGGTGAACGACGCCGGGCGGCCTCCGTGCTCACCCCGAGCCGCCGCGGCGACCACCACGCCCACCGGGTGACGGTCCGCTCGCTCGGCCCGCTCGGCCTGGCCGGGCGGCAGGGCTCCCACCACGTCCCCTGGACGGTCCGTGCGCTGCCGCCGTTCACCAGCCGCAAGCACCTGCCCTCCCGGCTCGCGCGCCTGCGCGAACTCGACGGCCGCACCTCGGTGTTGACCCGTGGCCAGGGCACCGAGTTCGACTCGCTGCGCGAGTACCTGCCCGGCGACGACGTCCGCTCCATCGACTGGCGCGCCACCGCCCGCCGCAACACCGTCGCGGTCCGCACCTGGCGCCCCGAACGCGATCGCCACATCCTCGTCGTCCTCGACACCGGCCGCACCTCGGCCGGCCGTGTCGGCGACGCCCCCCGCCTGGACGCCGCCCTCGACGCCGCCCTGCTGCTCACCGCCCTCGCCACCCGCGCCGGAGACCGCGTCGACCTGCTCGCCCACGACGCCCACAAGCGGGCGGCCGTGATCGGCAGCTCGCCCCACGAGATCCTGCCCGCCTTCACCAACGCGATGGCCGGTCTGGAGCCCGCCCTGCACGAGACCGACATGCGCTCGCTCGTCTCCACGGTCCTGCGGATGGCGCCGCGCAGGTCGCTGATCGTCCTGCTGACGGGTCTCGACGCGGCCCCCGTCGAGGACGGCCTGCGCCCGCTGCTGCCGCTGCTCACCAAGCGCCACGAGGTCGTTCTCGCCTCGGTCGCCGACCCGCACCTGGGCGTCCTCGCCGCCGGACGCGGCACCCTCGAGGCCGTCTACGGCGCGGCCGCCGCCGAGCAGACCCGCGCCGACCGGCGCGCCACCGCCGACCGGCTCACCCGCCACGGCGTCACCGTCCTGGACGCCCCGCCGAGCCGGATCGCGCCGGCACTGGCGGACGCCTACCTGGCGCTGAAGGCCGCCGGCCGATTGTGAGCGGATCCCGCGGGTCAGGGCTGGCCGGGGTCAGGACTGGCCTGGTCAGAGCCCCCGGGGTCAGGGCTCGCGGCGGGCGTTCAACCGGGCGGCCTGTCGCGTGAGGTGAGCCCGCTCCGCCAGGTTGGACGCCTTGTGCGCCGCCTCCGCGTACAGTCGGGCCGCCGTGACCGGATCGCCGTCTCGCTCGTGGAGGTACGCGGACACCGCGGTGTAGCGGGGCAGCGAGCCGTCCAGTTCCGCGAGCGCCGCCAGCCCGGCGCGCGCCCCGTCGGCCTCCCCCACCGCGACGGCACGGTTGAGCCGGGCCACCGGGCTGTCGGTCAGCCGCACGAGTTCGTCGTACCACTCCACGATCTGCACCCAGTCGGTCTCCTCGGCGGTGGGAGCGTCGGCGTGCAGCGCCGCGATGGCGGCCTGGGCCTGGAACTCGCCCAACCGGTCGCGGGCCAGGGCCGCCTGAAGGATCCCGATGCCCTCGGCGATCAGCGCGGTGTCCCACCGGCGGCGGTCCTGCTCGGCGAGCGGCACCAGGCTTCCGTCCGGTGCGATCCGCCCGGCCCGCCGGGCGTGGTGCAGCAGCATCAGGGCGAGCAGGCCCACCACTTCCGGGTGGTCGATCACCGCCGCCAGCTGCCGGGTCAGCCGGATCGCCTCGGCGGCGAGGTCGACGTCCCCGGAGTAGCCCTCGTTGAACACCAGGTAGAGCACCCGCAGCACGGTGGCCACGTCGCCCGGCTGATCGAACCGCACGCCGGCGACGGTGCGTTTGGCCCGGCTGATGCGCTGGGCCATGGTCGCCTCGGGGACGAGGTAGGCATGGGCGATCTGCCGGGTGGTCAGCCCGCCGATCGCCCGCAGGGTCAGCGCGACCGCGGACGACGGCGTCAACGACGGGTGGGCGCACAGGAAGTAGAGCTGGAGCGTGTCGTCCACTCCCGCCGCCGGCCCGGGCGCCGGCTCCTGGTCCAGGAGGTCCTCACGACGGCGGCGAGCGCTGTCCGCCCTGGTCGCGTCGAGGAACTTGCGCCAGGCGACGGTGACCAGCCAGCCCTTGGGATCCCTCGGCGGATCGGTTCGCCAACCGCGCAGCGCCTCGATCAGCGCCTCCTGGACGGCGTCCTCGGCCGCCGCGAAGTCTGCTGCGACGACATCTACGACCAGCCCGATCCGCGGAACTACTTCACCAGGCTGGCCGCGCTCGAGTACCAGATCCCGCACCACGCGCAGGCGGAGTTCC
>NZ_JBEPAK010000193.1:0-11261 GCF_040298565.1 Kitasatospora sp. NPDC001539
GGCGGGACCGGATCACCGGTCCCGCCCCTTCGGCGTTCGAACGAGGGGGTGTCAGCCGCGCTGGAGGCCCGAGGTGTCGGTCAGCAGGCCGTGGGTGCCGTCCGGCAGCTGGGCGACCAGCGCGCTGCCGCGCTGCTCGACGGCCAGGTACCAGGTGCCCGGCACGACCTCGCCGACCGGGGCGCCGGCCGGGTTGTCCTTCGGGGCCAGCTGGCGCGGGGCCGGGACGGCGAACCAGTACGGCTGGAAGTCCGCCGCCGGGGCGGCCTGCTGCTGAACGGCCGGAGCCTGCTGCTGGGCCTGGACGGCGGCGTCCTGCGGCTGGCCGACGACCGGCTGACCGGGCTGGCCCGGCTGCGGCTGGCCGGCGGCCGGGTAGCCGTAGCCACCGGCCGGCTGGGCGCCGAAGGCCGGGTCGTGGCCCTGCGCCGGGTAGCCGTACTGGCCGGGCTGGCCGGGGGCGCCCGGGTGGCCGGGCTGGCCCGGCACCGGGTAGCCGCCCTGGTACGGGACGGCCGGGCGGTCGGTGACCAGCGGGGCCTTCAGCGCCGGAACCAGCGGCGCGGCCGCGGCGGCACCGGCGAGCACGATCAGCGAGATGAGGCCGAGCCAGGCGCCGAAGCCGTGGCTGAGGCGGGCGCCGGTCGGCCCGCCGCCCAGCGCCCAGACCGAGGTCCACAGCGCCGCCACGGCGAACGCGATGCCCCACTGGTCCAGCCGCAGGCCGAGCACCTGGCGGTTGGCGGCGGCGGGGCCCTGGAAGCGCTGCACCAGGATCAGGACGGCGGCGGCGATGCCCAGCAGGTAGATCGAGGGCAGGATGGGGAACAGCTGGGTGCTCCACGCGTTCTGCGAGGTGTCCCCGCAGTACGGGCCGCTGCAGTCCACGGTCCAGTAGGGCAGGAAGGAGGCGATGAAGAGCAGGACGGCCGCGCCTGCGACGGCGGCGTCTCCCCTGGTGAGAGCGCGCAGATTCACTTACGTTCCCCTCGTTGACGTGTCGTGGACGGTGATTCGCGCGGTCGGGCTGACCGGCCGAAACTCCCGAACGGACCAGAAGCCTAGGCCCAACCGCCCCGCCGGTGCACAGCGGGACCGGGAACGGGTCGAAGTCGTTGCAAACGGTGCGTGCCGGGCGGTGCGTCGTCCGTCCGGCCTGCTCGTTCCAACTCCCGTGCCGGGCCCGCTCACTGGGTGGTCAGGAAGGCGGTCAGCGCGTCGGCGATCCCCTGGGCGGCCTGCTGGCGCCACTGAGGGTCCGTCATCCGCCGGGCGTCCGCGGAGTTGCGCATGTTACCGCACTCGATGAACACCTTGGGGACCGTGGAGAGGTTGAGGCCGCCCAGGTCGGAGCGGGTGGTCAGGCCCTGGTCGGCGATGTAGTCGGCGTACGGCTCGCCGGTGGCGGCGTGGAAGCGGTCGCGCAGCAGCAGCCCCAGCCGGTGCGAGGGTTCCACGATCGCGGAGTTGTCCGCCTTACCGGCGACCACCCTGGCGGGCATGATCACGTGGAAGCCGCTGCCGCTCGCCGGGGCGCCGTCGCCGTGCACCGAGACCGCGACGTCGGCGTGCGCGTCGGCGCCCGCCCTCGCCCGCTCGTCGATGCACGGGCCCCAGGGGCGGTCGCCGTCCTGCACCAGCACCACCTTGGCGCCCCGGGCGGCCAGCAGGGCGCGGGCCCGTCGGGAGACGTCCAGGGTGTAGTCCGCCTCGGTGTACCCGGAGTCGGTCTCGGTGCCGGTGGTGTCGCACTCCTTGCGGGCGTTGCCGATGTCCACCTGGCGGCTGATCTCGGTGGGGTGGGAGAAGTTGCCGGGGTTGTGGCCCGGGTCCAGCACGACGGTCCGGCCGGTGAGGTCGGCGCCGGTCGCGGGCGCCGTGGCCGCCGGGCCGGCCGACGTTGTCGCGGACGGCCCGGGCGGGGTGGGCGGAGCCGACGGGTCCCCGGTCGGCGTGCCCCCGGTCGGCGGGGCTCCGGGAGCGGAGGGGTCCCCGGTGGCGGGGTCCTGGGTGGCGGACCGGACCGCCCCGGGCGACGGCGCGGCCGTCGCGCCCGCCGGGGCGGAGCCGTCGAGCGCGCGCCAGCCCAACCAGCCCGCCGCGCAGAGCGGGACGACCGCGGCCACCGTGGTGGCGCGCAGCAGGACGGAACGGCGGCGGGGCGGGCGGGGAGCGGTACCGGTCACGGTTCGATCAGATCCTGTCCTGGGTCCGCGGGGTGAGGCCGTAGCTGCTCGCGATCGGGTTCCACTTCGTCATGAAGTCCGTCTTCGCCTGGGTCGCCTGCGGGTTGAGCTCGTCCGCGTGGGTCTTGTCCGCGGTCGTCGGGGCCTTGCCGGAACAGCCCTGCTTCGCGACGGCGCGCGCCCAACTGGCGTACGCCCGGTCGATGTCGGCGGACAGCTGCCAGGCGGACTTCAGCGAGTTCACCGCGTCCGGGCCGCCCGGCACGTCCGTGACGCTCAGCTTGGCGAGCTTGGTCAGCAGGCCGTCGCGCTGCTTCGCCCCGTTGTCGAAGACCTGGGCGGCGCTCTCGATGTCGGCCTTGGACGGGCAGCTGCTCACCTTCGCGACGGCGCTGCCGATCGGGGCCTTGGCGTTCTCCCCCTCGCTCAGCAGGCCGTCCAGTGCCTGCGCCTGCGCCTGGGCGTTCGGGCCGGGGCCGGTCGCGGTCGGGGACGGGCTCCCGCCCGGCGGGCTGCTGGGTGCGGCGCTCGGCGCGCCGTCCGTACCCGTCGGCGCCGGGGCGGGCTGCGCATTGCCGGAGCCGGTCGCGGGGGCGGTCGCGCCCGGGGCGGCCTGGGCGCCCTTGTCGCCGCCGCCCTGGCTCGCGTACAGCAGGCCGCCGCCGACGGCCAGCACCAGCAGCAGCGCGAAGCCGATCAGCAGCGGGGCCTTGCCCCTGCCGGGGCGGTCCCGGTCGTCCTCGTCGGGGGCCGGGTCGTGGGTCGGGCGGTCCGGCGGGGCGGCGTAGGACGGCGGCGACCCGTAGGGCGGCTGGGCGCCGTACGGGGGTTGGGCGCCGTACGAGGACTCGGCGCCGTACGGGGGCGGGGAGCCGTGCGGGGTCTGGGAGCCGTACGGGGTCCGGGGCGCGGCCGCCGGGGGCGGCGGGTAGACGTAGCCGGGGCCGGGTGTCGCCGGCGCTCCCTGAGCGCCCCGGTCCTGCGGGGTCGCCTGGCCGGGGAAGGGCGTGGCGGCGGGCGGCGGCGGGACGACCCTCGGGAAGGCAGCGGTGGGCGCCCCGGAGCCCGCGGCGGGCTCGGGCTCGGGCTCGGCGCCGGGCGGGCCGAAACCCGGGGCGGTGGACAGGTACGGGCGGGCGCCCAGGAGCGGCCCCTGGTCGCCCACGGCCCCGGCGGCGGGGGGCGGTGCGACGGGACCGGGGCCGGGCGGCTGGGCGCCCTGGGGGGGCTGGGCACCCTGGGGAGGCTGGGCGCCCTGGGAGGGCTGGGTGCCTTGGGGAGGCCGGCCGCTCTCGGGCGCCTGGGCGAGCTCGGGGTGGTCCCGCCGCTGGGGGTTGCGGACCCAGCCGCCCGCGCCGCCGCGCGCGGTCGGGTCCCAGACCGCCGGAGCGGTGTTCTGCTGGTCCGTCATGTGCCGCTGGCCCCCACGCTCCGCCGGTGCTCTGCCTGGTGCTGTCGCCTGGTGCTGCCCCGCGCTGTCCGGTGCCACCGCCCGGTGCGGCGAGCCGGCGAAGCCGCCTGGTGCTGCGCGGACACCGTACCGTTCGAACCGCGGCCGGACAGCCCCGGCACGACGTTAGAGCATCCGCGCGGGGGCGGGCGGGAGATCGGCTCAGGCGGTGGTGCGCCGCAGGACGCGCAGCGAGCCGGTCACCGAGACCTCCTCGAAGCCGTCGGCCAGCGCCCGCAGGTACACCCGGTACGGGGCCTGGCCGCCGTCCGCCGGGTCCGGGAACACGTCGTGCACCACCAGCAGGCCCTCCGGCGCCAGGTGCGGCACCCAGCCCTCGTAGTCGCCCGTGGCGTGCTCGTCGGTGTGCCCGCCGTCGATGAACACCAGGCCCAGCGGCCGGCCCCACACCGCCGCGACCTGCGGCGAGCGCCCGACCAGCGCCACCACGTGCTCCTCCAGCCCGGCGGCGTGCAGGGTGCGGCGGAACCGCGGCAGGGTGTCCATCAGCCCGACCTCCGGATCCACCAGGGTCGGGTCGTGGTACTCCCAACCGGGCTGCTGCTCCTCGGAGCCGCGGTGGTGGTCCACGGTCAGCGCGACCGTTCCGGTCTCGCGGGCCGCCGCGGCCAGCAGGATCGCCGAGCGGCCGCAGTAGGTGCCGATCTCCAGCACCGGCAGCCCGGTCGCACGGGCCGCCGCGACGGCCGCCGCGTACAGCGCCAGGCCCTCGTCCACCGGCATGAACCCGGTGGCCGCCTCGAACGCCGCCAGCACCTCGGGCGCCGGGCGGGCGCTCTCCAGCAGGTCGGACATGCGGTGCTCCTCGGATTCGGTACGGCTCGGGCGGGGGGTCCGGCACGGCGCGCGGACGTGGTCGGGACCCTACTCGACGGTAGCGGCGTGGACGGCGGCAGGGCGGCGGGGGCCGGCGAAGAGGCGAGCCGGGGGAGCAGGTGACGGCGGGTGGGCGGTGATCAGCCGCTCAGCAGTCCGGCGGCGATCCGTGCCCGGTGCGGGGCGAGCTCGGCCGCGACCGCCGCGGCCTCGGCCTCCGTGGAGGTGACGGCGGCCGGTTGGTCCCCGGCGCGGTCGACCAGGGCGATCCGCAGGTGGGTCGGCGGGTGGGAGGCGTCCACGGCGGTCCGCTGGAGCGCGCTGAGCCGGAGCAGGCGCTCCCGCTCCGAGGCCGGGACGGAGGCGAGGTGCTCGCGCAGCCGCTCCCAGAGCCGGTCCGGCCCGGCCGGCGGAGGCTCCACCGGCGCGGACTCCACCGGCGCGGGCTCCACCGGCGCGGGCTCCAGCGGCTTCGGCGCCACCGACGAGGGCTCCACCGGCTTCGGCTGGACCGGCTTCGTCTCGACCGTGCGTGGCCCGACCGGCCGGGGTGCCTGCGCCCGCCCGCGCCGCACCACCCGGGGGCGCCGGCGCTCCTCGGCACGGATCCGGCCGATGGCGGCCACCGCGGAGCCGGTGAGCAGCAGCGCCGCCAGCATGCCGTGAGCCGCCTCGCGGCCGCCGACCCGGACGGCCAGGGCGTCGGCCCGGTACTCCGCCTGCTGGCCGGCCCGGAGGGTGAGCCGGTCGAACAGCCGCAGGCCCTGGAGCAGCAGCCAGGCCACGGCCCGCAGGACGGCCGCGCCGAGGATCGCGCCGAGCCGGAGCAGCAGCGGTACCCCGTTGGCCGGTCCGCCGTACTCCAGCCGGGCGCCCCAGCCGCTGCGGCCCGGGCGGGCCATGTGGTACCAGCCCGCGAGCGCTGCGACCGCGCTGTACAGCCAGAACGAACGCCGGTGGTCGCCGTTGACCCGGTGGCCGAACTCATGGCCGAGCAGGGCGATCCGCTCCCGGTCGTCCAGCACCTCCCAGAGCGGCAGGCCGAGCTCGAGCACGGATCGGCGCCGGAGCCCGACCAGCCCGTACGAGGCGTTGAACTCGTCGGTGATCCGGATGACGTCCACCGGCGCCGCGCCGACCTCGGCGGCCACCCGGTCCGCCAGCCCGTACAGGGCCGGTGCGGTGCCGCGGTCGAGGACGTCCTCGTCGCGCGGCACCCGCCCGAGCCTCGGCCGCAGGGCGATGACGATCACCAGCGCGACCGCACCGGTGCAGCGCTGCACGACGTTCCCGGTGACGAGCAGCCAGAGCCCCAGAGCGAACAGGCCGACGGACACCAGGTGGACCAGACCGGCGGCGGAGGACGCCAGCAGCCAGTCCAGCCGTGCGGTGGGGGAGTCGCCACCCCCGGCCTGTTCCTCGAACAGCCGGTCGGTGCGGGCGGCCGTCGCCCGCTCGCGCCGGGTGGGCGCGGGAGCGCCGACCTGCCCGGGGGCGCCGACCTGCCCGGGGGCGAGGTTCCAGTCGCAGGCCGGGCACCAGGCGGTGAACCGAGGGTCGGCCGTCAGCACGGCGCCGCACGAGGGGCAGGGCGAACCGTGGGCGGGTCGGTCGGGGGCTGTCTCAACGGGTGTGGTCACGGCGGAGATGATGGCGTGAACGGATCTTCCCGTACAGCGGTTTCCGCAGCTCCGGGGCGCGGGCGCGGTCGGCGGGCGGGCCGCCGGGGCCGCCGGTTCTGGAACGTGTTCCAGTCCGGCCGGGGCGGGCGTGCCAGAATCGGCCCGACCGTCGATCGGACACCGGGAGCAGCCCATGCGCGCAGCCGTCCTCCACAAGACCGGCCAGGACACCCTCGACGTCCGCGAGGACGTGACGGCGATCGGCTTCGGACCGGGCACCGTACGGGTCCGGATGCACGCCGCCAGCCTCTGCCACTCCGACCTCTCCGCGATGAGCGGCGTCCTGCCGCAGCCCGCCCCCTTCGTCCCCGGACACGAGGGCGCCGGCGAGGTCGTCGAGGTCGGCGACGACGTCACCGGCGTCGCCCCCGGGGACCGCGTGGTGCTCTGCTGGATGGCCCCCTGCGGTCGCTGCGCGCACTGCGAGCAGGGCCGCGGCCACCTGTGCATCGCCAGCCTGCGGCGGCTCGGCGCGCCCGGGTTCCGGCTCGCGGAGGACGGCGCCGAGGCCTCCGGCTTCTACGGCACCGGGGCGTTCGCCGAGGAGGTCGTGCTCGCTGCCGACGCCGTCATCAGGGTGCCGGCCGACCTGCCGTACGAGGCCGCCGCGCTGATCGGCTGCGGGGTGACCACGGGCGTCGGCGCCGCGGTCAACACCGCCCGGGTCGAGCCCGGGTCGTCGGTCGCGGTGATCGGCGCCGGCGGCGTCGGGGTGGCCGCCGTCCAGGGCGCCCGGGTCGGCGGCGCGGCCCGGATCACCGTCGTCGACCCGGTGGCCTCCCGGCGCGAACGGGCGCTCGCCTTCGGCGCCACCGAGGCGATCGCCCCCGAGGAGCTGAAGGCCGTCGCCAAGGGGCTGCCGGGTGGCGGATTCGACTACGTCTTCGAGGCGGTCGGACGCGCCGCCACCGTCCGGGCGGGCTACGACGCGGCCCGCCGCGGCGGCGCCGTCGTGGTCGTCGGGGCCGGCGCCCAGGACGACCGGGCGCAGTTCAGCATGGGCGAGCTGTTCTTCAACGAGAAGCGCCTGCTGCCCTCGCTGTACGGCGGGGCACCGGTGGCGCGCACCATCGGGCTGATCGTCGACCTGTGGCGGGCCGGGCGGATCGACCTCGACGGAATGATCACGCACCGGGTCGGACTGGCGGACGTGAACGAGGCGATCGCGCAGATGCGCAGCGGCGAGGCGCTGCGGACGGTGGTGTCGCTGCGCGGGTGACGCCCCGGTACCGAGGCGCGAGGGCCCGCCGGGAGCGATCCCGGCGGGCCCTCACCTCGACTCCGTTCGACGTCGTCGAGCCCGTTCAGCCCTGGGCGCCGGCCGCGCGGTGGCGGCCGTGCGGGTCGGACTCGGGGGCGTCGTCGGCCGCGGACGGGCCGCGGTGGCGGCCGTGCGTCGCGAAGTACTCGGCCGTCTTCTCGTCGGCGTCGGTCCCGCTGGCGGGGCCGGTGGTGTCGGTGAGGGTGTCGGACATGAGAATCGTCTTTTCCGTGCGAGGGTGCAGGTCATCGGCGCCGTTCCGGCGCCTGCGGCGTACGGCCGGCTCGCCGAGCGGGCGCCCGGTGCGCGCCCGCAGCCGGTGATCGCGGCCCGTGCCCCGGCCACCCTAACGGCCGGGACGGACGAGATCATTATCGAGATCGCCGTCGAGGCCGTCATCGAGGTGGTGGTCGAGGCCGCCGTCGCTGCCGTGGTCGAGGCCGTCGACGCCGTCGTCGAGGCCGCCGTCGCTGCCGCCGTCGCTGCCGTCATCGAGGCCGTCATCGAGGGCGTGATGCGAGCCCCGCCCCCAGCCAGTGCCCGACCAGCTCCCGATACAGGGGCGACAGCACCTGCAGGTCGCCGTGCCGGGCGAGCACGCCCCGCCCACCGTCCAGCAGCAGCACCCGGTCCGCCCGCAGGGCCGAACTGATCCGGTGTGCGACCACCACCAGGGTCCCGGGCCGGGCGGCGAAGGCGTGCTCCACCCGCTCCTCGGCGGCGGCATCCAGGTGGCAGGTCGCCTCGTCCAGCACCACCAGCGGCGCGGGGGACAGGTACGTCCGCACCAGTGCGATCAACTGGCGTTCACCCGCCGACAGTTCACCCGGGTCGCCCAGCACCCCCGACAGGCCACCCAGCCGTTCCACCACTTCTCCGGCGCCCAGCCGTTCCACCGCCCAGGCCAGCCGCCCGTCGTCACCCGTCGACGCCGGCCAGGCGAGGTTCTCGCGCACCGTCCCCGGGAAGACGTACGCCTCCTGCGGCAGCAACGCGGCCGGCGGTGCCGAGACCGACCCCGCCGTCGGCACCACCAGCCCGGCCAGCAGCGCGGCCAACGTCGACTTGCCCGTCCCACTGGGCCCGACGACGGCGATGTGCTCCCCGGGGCGGAACACCGCGTCGAGCCCGTCGAGCACCGGTGCGGCACCGGGACCATGGGCGTAGCGGACACCCCGCAGCCGCACCTCCTGGACGGCCGTCGCCGTCGGCGCGGGCACACGCCGCTGCCGTCCCGCCTCACGCCTGCCCGAGGGCTCGCCGACGACTGCCGTGACCGCCGCGAGACGGTCCAGCACCACCGCGAGGTTGAGCAGCCAGCCGCCGACCGTACCGGCCAACGTCCGCACCGCCAGGTCGAGTTGTTGCACGAGGTAGGTGGCGACGCCGAGCAGCTCGCCCGCGGTCAGCGCGCCGTGCGCGAGCAGCCACGGGGCCGCAGCCAGCACCACCAGCACCGGCACCCGTCCGCCGAGCGCCACGACGAGCGCACGCAGTGCCGAGGCCCGGCCCAGCGCCCGGGACGCGGCCGCGCTGCGCCCCGCCGCCTCGGCCAGGGACCGGGCCACCTCCTCCCCGCAACTCGACGCCTGGACATCGCGCAGCCCCTCGAGCGCCCGCCCGGCCTCGGCGGCGAACTGCTCCTCCGCCAGGACGACCGCCCGGCGCCGGGCCGTCATCGGGCGCAGCAGCCGGACGAACACCAGACCCGCTGCCAGCAGCGGAAGCAGCACCAGCGGCAGGACGACGGGCGCCAGCAGCGTCAGCCCGACCAGGGCGGCGACCAGCGTGACCCCCACCCCGCGCAGGGTACGGAGCAGCGTCGCGGTCAACTGCCGGGCGGACTCCACCTGCTCGGTGAGCCTGGCGACCTCGGCCGGATCCGCCGACGGGCGCGCCAGCGCACTACGGACCACCCGCCCCACCAGGGCGTCCCGCAGCGGCTCCACCACCGCCGCCAGGTACGGGAACCCGGCCCGCGCCGCATACGCCCGGACCCCCATCGCCGCCCCGAACCCCGCCAGCCACGCCACCCCCACCCCCGGCCGCCCGGCCAGGAACCCCCGGTCCACCGCAGCCGACACCAACAACCCGGACAGCAACGGCGGCACGGCCTCCACCCCCGACCACAGCAACAACCGCACCACCGCCCCCCGCGCCCTCCCCAGCAACCCGAACAACAACCCCCACCCCGGGCCCAGAACCCGGCGCCGACCCCTCACCCGCTCCACCACAACCGACCCCCACAACCCGACAACAACTCGCCAACGCCCCCTCGGCGGAACCGACTTCACCCCTCAGACGGGCCCCGCCTGCCGATCCCCAAGGCCCCCGCCCCGCGCCCCCGAATCCAGCCGCCCGCCCCACCCCGAAACCCCCTCCCAACGCCTCCTCAACGGCCCGAACTTCACCCCCCAAGGCCCGCCCCGCGCCCCCGAACCCGGTCACCCGCCCCACCTCAGACCGACCCCCCACCACTCAGCGACACCCCCCCACACCCCAAGCCCCAACCCCCGGCGCTGACCTCTCGCGGTCCCCCTCAACCGGTCGCCACCACCCCCACGCCACCCCCCAAGGCCCGCCCCGCGCCCCCGAACCCGGTCACCCGCCCCACCTCAGACCGACCCCCACCACTCAGCAACGCCCCCCCAACACCCCAAGCCCCAACTCTCACGAACTGCCGCTGCTTCTCTTATGGGCGCGCCCAGCGGAGGTCTGTTGGGAGTGGGAAGTCGGCCAAGTCGACTTCCCACTCCGAGCGCTTGTTTATTTCGGGTGCTGGATCGCACAGGTAAGGGGGTGCATTCCCACCGTGCGTGGACGTGCTGCTCGCCGTACGCAGGAGATCGGCTGGGCCGACTTTCCGTGCGAGCAGGGGTGCCTCGGGTGGGCTGGCGCTGGTGTGCGGTGGTCGGTCATCAGCATGTGCCGGGGCCACGGCACGAGAAGTCGGCCGGGCCGACTTCCTATCCGGTGGCTTGCTTGGCCTGGCATGGGCCACGGTGTGCGTTCTGCATTTTGTGTCCTGGTTGGTTCGGTGATGGTCTGTGGTGGTGTGGTGGCGGTAGCTGGACCGGTTCGCTGACCCACTGGCCGTAGAGTTGTGGCCGGGGCTGCAGCGCGAGAAGTCGGCCGGGCCGACTTCCTATCCGGGGGGCTCGCTTGGTCTAGTGCGTTCTGCCTTTCGTGTGGGTAGTCGGCTGGGCCGACTTTCCGTGCGAGCAGGGGTGCCTCGGGTGGGCTGGCGCTGGTGTGCGGTGGTCGGTCATCTGCGTGTGCCGGGGCCGCAGCGCGAGACGTCGGCCCGGCGGACTTCCTATCCGGGGGCGCTTGCTTGGTCTGGCATGGGCCAGGGTGTGCGTTCTGCATTCTGTGTCCTGGGTAATTCGGTGGTTTGTGGTGGTGTGGTGGCGGTGACTGACCGGCCCGCTGGCCGCAGGGTTGCGGCAAGGGGCTGCAGCGCGAGAAGTCGGCCCGGCCGACTTCCTATCCGGGGGCGCTTGCTTGGTCTGGCATGGGCCAGGGTGTGCGTTCTGCATTCTGTGTCCTGGGTAATTCGGTGGTTTGTGGCGGTGTGGTGGCGGTGACTGACCGGCCCGCTGGCCGCAGGGTTGCGGCAAGGGGCTGCAGCGCGAGAAGTCGGCCCGGCCGACTTCCTATCCGGATGCTTTTGCGTGCCACGGTGTGCGTTCTCTGCTGGTTGTTTTGGTGGTCTGTGGTGGCGGTGGCTGGAGCGGCTCGCTGGCCTGTGGCTGCAGCGCGAGAAGTCGGCCCGGCCGACTTCCTATCCGGATGCTTTTGCGTGCCACGGTGTGCGTTCTCTGCTGGTTGTTTTGGTGGTCTGT
>NZ_JBEPAK010000193.1:11361-13634 GCF_040298565.1 Kitasatospora sp. NPDC001539
GGTGGCGGTGGCTGGACCGGCTCGCTGGCCTGTGGCCGCAGCGCGAGAAGTCGGCCGGGCCGACTTCCTATCCGGGGGCTTGCTTGGTCTGGTGCGTTCGCCTTCCGTGTGGGTGGTCGGCTGGGCCGACTTTCGGTGCGGTGCGGTGCTGTTTCGTTCGGTGGCGTGTGGCGGTGCTGGCCCGGGGCTGCAGCGCGAGAAGTCGGCTCGGCCGACTTCCTATCCGGATGCCTTTGCGCGTCACCGTGTGCCTCCTGCTGCTTGCGTGGTCGGCTGGGCCGAATGGCCCTGCAGCCCGGGCTGGTTCGGGTGGTTCGTGGATTTCGCCTCAACCCCTGGGGGTGGCCGCAACGCCAGAAGTCGGCCGGGCCGACTTCCTGCGCGGGGAAATCGCGGTGGGGTCAGGCCGTGGCGGTGGTGAGTGCCGTGTCGGCGAGGGCTGCTCGGTAGTCGGGGTGGGCGAGGAGGTCCGTATGGGGAGCCAGGGCGCGGAGGTGGCCGGCGTCGAGCCAGGCGACGAGGTCGGCGCGGGCGGCGACCGAGGCACGGTGGGCGACCACCAGGCGGGTGCGGCCGCGGGTGGCGTGGTCGAGGGCCTCGCTGACCTGGTGTTCGGTGGCGAGGTCGAGGCCCGAGGTGGCGTCGTCCAGGACGACGACCCGGGTGGGGCGGCCCAGGAGGCGGGCGAGGCCGAGGCGTTGCAGTTCTCCGCCGGAGAGCCGGAGGTCGTCCAACGGGGTGTCCCACCCCAGGGGCAGCCGTCGTAGGAAGCCGTCCGCCCGGGCGGCTGCCGCTTCGGCGGGTCCGGCGCCGGCCAGTGCGTCGCGGACGGTACGGCCGACCAGTGCGGGCCGGGCGAAGGCGTAGCCGACCGCCCGCCGCAGTTCGGCGGCCGACAGGCTGTTGACCGGGACGCCGTCGATCAGCACGGTGCCCTCGTCGGGGTCGCGCAGCCGACCGGGCAGGGCGGCGAGCAGGGACTTGCCGGGGCCTGAGCGTCCGACCAGGGCGACCGTACGGCCGCCGGGGACGGTGAGGTCGAGCGGGCCGAGCAGTACCCGTTCGCCGTCGCGCACCACCACGCCGCGCAGCGACACCTCTCCCGGCCCGTCGGCCGGGAGCGCCGCCGTACCGGACGGGGACGGTGCGAGCGCCAGGAGTTCGTCCACCCGGGCCTGCCCGGCCCTGGCGTGCGCAACGCCGACCAGCGCCTCGACCTGTTCGAACAGCCCCGCGCCGAGCGCCGCCCAGCCGGCCGCCGCAGCGAGTGCGCCGGGGGCCAGGGCGCCGTCCGCGAGGAGGACCCCGGCGGTGGTGAGCACCGCGACCTCGACCAGGGCGATCAGCACGGTCGCCTGCCAGGCGGTACGGCGCTGCGCCGCCCAGAGAGCGTGCCCGGCGGCGGAGAGCTCCGGTAGCGGCGCCAGTATCCGCGCGGCTTCGCGCTGTTCGGCGTGGGCCGCTCGGATGCTGCGCAGTCCGGCGAGGGCGCCGCCGAGGCGGGCGGCGAGGTCGGCCTGGACCTCCTGGTAGCGGGTGAAGACCGGCCCGGCCTCCCGCAGGAAGAGCCGGACCAGCAGCACGCCGGGCACCACGCCCGCGAAGAAGGCGAGCGCCAGCCACGGTGACAGGGCTGCCAGCCCGACGATCGCGCCGAGCGAGGTGAGCAGCGCGGTGGCGGAGCCGAGGACGGCGGGCAGCCGGCCGCCCGCGTCGGCCGCCGAGCCGAGCAACCGGGCGGCGAGGTCGCCGGGCGGTGGCCCGTCGTGCAGTCGGCCGCCGGGCCCGAGGGCGAGCAGGTGGCGGACGAGACGGTCGCGCAGGGCGGCGGTGGCCTCGGCGGAGCAGGTGGATGCGGCGGCTGCGGCGGTGGAGCCCGCGGCGGCGGCCGCGCCGAGGACGCCGACGAGCAGGAGGTAGGCGCCGGGCCCGGGCCGGTGCCCGAGGGCGGCGTCGACGGCTCCGGCGAGCACGGCGGGCAGTGCGAGGGTGCCGGCGGCCTCGACCGGCAGCGCGATGCCGAGGGCGAGGGTCCAGCCGGTGGGGCGGCGGGGCAAGTCGTGGGCTCCCGTCGGGGATCGGTGGCGACGGCGGAGGAGGTGGCCACCGAGGAGGCGACCGCTGGGGAAGGCGGATCGACGCGGGGGCGGCCGCTGAGGAAGGCGGATCGACCCGGAGGCGCCGCCGGAGGCCTTCTTCATCTGGGCGATGCCGGCCCACATCGAGCCCTCGGTCACCCGGCTCAGCATCTCCACCTCGGGGCGGACCTCGCC
>NZ_JBEPAK010000194.1:0-13520 GCF_040298565.1 Kitasatospora sp. NPDC001539
GACCGGATGGCGACCTGCACCTCCGGCTCGGGCAGGCCGAGGCGGACGGCGGCCTGGCCACCACTCGGTGGAGCACCAAAGCCGTGCTGGCGGTGGACTGCGGCGGACACGCCGACCTGCCCCCACCCGGACTTGCTCCTCATCACCCCTGCCCCATCCCGTCGAAGCCCCCACAACCGGGGCGCGGCCGGATCGCTCGGGGGTTCGGTCCTCCGGCCAATCCGCGCGCCGGGTGCCGGGGTGCCTGGGTGCCTGGGTGCCGTTGGTCAGTACTCGTTCTTGATGACGAAGAACGAGCCCCGGATGGTGCCGGCGAGCTTCGACTTCTGCCGGGCGAACTTGAACCGGGACGCCAGCTCCTCCGGGACCTCCATCCCGTCCGAGAGCTTGAACCCGACAGCCCGCTTCCCGGACTCGTCGAGGGTGTACATCACGTTGATGGACAGTCCGTTCTCGTAGAAGACGTAGGCCATGCGGATGTTCTCGACCTGGAAGGTCGTGGCCTCCAGCGGCCGGGACGAGATGACCAGGTCGCGTTCCTCCTTGAGGATCCGGTGAACCCAGTCGACGACCTCCTTGGCCTCGCTCGCCGGCTCCACCGTGAAGACGTGGTCGTACTTGTTCCGGAAGTAGCGCGCCTCGTTCGCCCGCAGGCCGGCGAGCGCCTCCGCTACGGGCGACGACTCCAGACCGACCGTCGAGACGGTGTCGAAATCCACGGTGTACGTCATGGCGGGTGTTGTCTCCGTCTCCTCGGTTCGGCCCGGACGCCCGGTCCGTCCGGCACCGGCGCCCGCAGCCTCCTGCTGCTCCCCCCTACTCCAGCAGACCCCGGACGCCTCCGCCCGACACGTTCGGCCACCCGCTGGACGTGCCGGCCGGGCTCTCCCCGGCCCGGCGCCGCGGCTTCCGGGCACCTGCGAAAGGACCCGCGGAGGAACTCGAACGGCCGCGGAAAACTTGCGGGAATATCCGGCCGTGCTCGGGGCAAGCGAATGCCACCAACAGCCCTTACGACCGGAGGTCAATCACCATGGTCCCCTTGCTTCTCGTCCTCCTGCTGGCCCTCATCCTTTTCGGCGCGGGTTTCGCCGTCAAGGCACTGTGGTGGATCGCCGTCATCGTCTTCGTCGTCTGGCTGCTCGGCTTCATCGCGCGGGGCACCAGCGCCTCCGGTAGCCGCGGACGCTGGTACCGCTGGTAGTCCCGGTGCTAGCCGGGTCCTCCGCGGGGCGCCTCCCGGAACGAGGCGCCCCGCGGACGCCCCCCCCAGCCTGAAATCCACGGACCGGCGAATTCCGGTATTCGGGCATTCGTTCCGGAAGGCGTTGGGAGTTGACCATGAGCGTGCTCGACAGACTCGACGACTACCAGCGGCGGCACCGTCGAGCGGGTCTCGCGCTCGCCGTGGTCTACAAGTTCATCGACGACCAGGGCACCTTCATGGCGGCCCTGATCACCTATTACGGCTTCCTCTCCCTTTTCCCGATGCTGCTGCTCCTGGTCACCGGGCTGGGATTCGCGCTGCACGACGACCCGCAGCTGCAACAGCAGGTTTTGCACTCCGCCCTCAGCCAGTTCCCGGTGATCGGGGACCAGATCGAGCACAGCATCCGCTCCTTCCACGGGAGCGGCTTCGCGCTGGCCGTCGGCATCGCCGGCAGCCTCTACGGCGCGCTCGGCGTGGCGCAGGCGCTCCAGAACGCCTTCAACACGGTGTGGGCCGTCCCCCAGCACAGCCGCCCGAACGCGCTGACCGCCCGCCTGCGCGGGCTCGCCCTCCTCGGCGTCCTCGCCGGCGCCGTCCTGGCCTCCACCGCCCTCGCCGCCCTCACGGCCACCGCGCACGGCTGGCCCACCTGGATCGAGCGAGCGGTCCGGTTCGCCGCCGTCCCGGTGTCGGCGGCCCTCGGCACCGGCCTGCTGCTGACCGCGTTCAAGCTGCTGACCAACCGCCACCTCCGGGTGCGCCGCCTGTGGCCGGAGGCCCTGGCGGCGTCGCTGACCTGGCAGGCGCTGCTGCTGGTCGGCACCTACTACGTCGGTCACGAGCTGCGCGGGGCGACGGCCACATACGGGGTCTTCGGGGTGGTGCTCGGCCTGATGGCCTGGATCTACCTCGGCGCCCTCACCCTCGTCCTCTGCGCGGAGAGCGCGGCGGTGCGCACCCGGCGCCTGTGGCCCCGCAGCATCGCGGCTCCCTTCGCCGACCACACCGCGCTGACCCGCGCCGACCGCCGGGCCTACACCTCGTACGCCACCGCAGCCGCCTACAAGCCCTGCGAGGAGGTCACCGTCGACTTCCACGAGCCCGCGGCCCGGCACGAGGACGGCACCGGTCCGTCGTCACCCACCGGCGGTTGAGCCGCGCGGGCCGGTGCCGGACCGCCCGCGGACGAACGCCGGTCGCGGGCGGTCTGACACCGGCCCGTCCGGCGGGTTATGGTGTCCGGCGATGACGACCGGGACGGCCTCGCGCCACACACGATTCGGCGACCCGGCGCTCCGCTGAGCGCCGTACGGGCCGCCGCGGGCCCGCAGTTCGACCGGGGATCCTGCGTTTCGGCGCGGGGCCCACCTCCTTCGTGGTGACCACACGCTCGATGCGCCGACCACGACAGGAGACTCCGACAGATGCCCAGCAGGACCCTGACCATCCCCACTCCCGACGGCCTGGCCGATGCCTTCGCCGCGTTCCCCGAAGGCGGCGGGCGGCACCCGGGAGTGCTGATGTACCCCGACGCCTTCGGCATCCGGCCCGCACTGCGCGACCTCGCGTGCGAACTGGCCGGGCACGGGTACTACGTGCTCGTCCCCAACATCCACTACCGGCACGGCCCGACGCCGGTGGTGGAGCTGCCCGAGTTCATCGGGGCGGAGGCCCGGTCCGCGGTCGTCGCCCGGCTGATGCCCCTGCTCAGGGCGCACACCCCCGAGCGCGCCCTGAGCGACGCCGCCGCCTTCCTCGGGTACCTGACCACCCGGCCCGAGGTCGCCCCGGGACCGGTCGCGGTGACCGGCTACTGCTTCGGCGTCCTGCTGGCCGCGCGACCGCCGCGGCGCACCCCGGCGAGGTGGCCGCCCTCGCCGGGTTCCACGGCCCGGTGGGCGCCGACGGGCCCGACCAGCACCGCCTCGTCTCCGCGCTGAGCGCACGGGTCCACCTGGGGCACGCCGAGACCGACCTGACGCCCGAGGCCCTCGACGAACTGAACCGCGCCCTGGACACCGCGGGGGTCGACCACACCTCCGAGATCTACCCCGGGACCGTCCACGGTTTCACCATGTCCGACACGGACGCCTTCAACCCCGATGCCCTGCAACGCCATTGGGATCGCCTGCTGCCGCTCCTCGACGGCGCGCTGCGGCCCCGCGGCTGAGCTCCTGCGGCAGCGTTCCGCGGCTGGGTTTCCGAGACAGAGCCCTTCGGCTGGGTTCCCGAGACGAAGCCCTGCGGCTGGGTTTCCGAGGCTGAGCCTCCGGCCGGGGCGGCGCGCCCCGGCCGGGGTCACACCTCTGCCCGCCGGGGCGCCGGGTCGAGTTCCTCGATCCGGACCCGGTCGAGCATCCCGTGGTAGGCGGCGACGTCGAAGCGGCCGGCCTGCGGGGCCAGCACCGTGGCGGCGGACAGCGCCACCGCGTGCCGCAGCCGCTCCGGCCAGGGGATGCCGGTCTCCAGGCCGAGTGCGAGGGCCGCGACCGCCGAGTCACCCGCCCCGGTCGGGTTCCCGCGCAGGTGCTCGGGCGGGCGGGCGCGCCAACCGCCCTCAGGCGTACGGGCGAGCAGCCCGTCCGGACCGAGGGAGGCCACCACCGCGCCCGCCCCGGCCGCGCGGAGCAGCTCGGCGCCGCGCGCCGGGTCCGCGGTGCCGGTCGCCGCCGTGAGTTCGGTCGCGTTGGGCTTGATCACCGCCGGACCGGCGGGCAGCGCCGACAGCAACGCTTCGCCCTCGGCGTCCAGCACGACCGGCACGGCCGCGGCGCGGGCCAGCTCGACCAGCACTCGGTAGGCGTCCACCGGCAGTCCGGGCGGCAGGCTCCCGGACAGCACGGCCACCGAGGCGCTGGGCAGCAGGCGCCGGTAGTGCGCCAGGAAGCGCTGCCACTCCGCCGCCTCGACCGGCGGCCCGGGCTCCAGGAAGACGGTGGTGTCCTGCTCGTCCGCGACCGCGACGGTGCGACGGGTCCCGGCCGTGATATCGACCAACTCGTCGCGCAGGGCGCTCCGGGCGAGGTCCGCCCGCAGGGCCTGGCCGTTCACGCCGCCGACCAGGCCGGTGACGATCGCCGGGTGGCCCAGCGCGGCCAGGACCCGGGCGACGTTGACGCCCTTGCCGCCCGCCTGCTGCCGGACGCCCTCCACCCGGTTGCTCGCGTGCAGGCGGACGGCGCCCAGCCGGTAGGTGAGGTCGAGGGCGGGGTTGAGGGTCACGGTGAGGATCATCGGCCGCCGCCGGTGGTGTCGCCGTTCCTGGTCATGGCGTCCTCCTGAGCGGGGCTGCACGCAGTTGCGTGAATCTGATCGATGCAGAGCGAATTTTGCCATCAGTGCGCAACCGTGCGCACCAGTGATCAGCTTCAGAGCATCCGGCGCCGGGCCGGTCCGCGCCGCACCGCCCCGGCACCGGGCACGGCACCCGCGGTCGACGAGCGCCGACGGGGGTCGCGCGGGCGCCGACGGGGGCCGCGCGGGGCCGTTCGGGCGGGTACTCGGCGTCAAAGATCAACTGCCCGTTCACCAAGATGTGTCATTTCCCCGTACCGATGTATCCACTCCCGGCTAAGATCCACTTCCCATGACCGGACGTCAGACCATCCCAGCAGTCACCGACTCGGCCGATGTCGTCATCCTCGGCGCCGGACCGGCCGGACTGACCCTCGGAAACCTCCTCCTCGCCGCCGGGATCGACTGCGTCGTCCTCGAACGCGCGGACCGCCGGCACGTCCAGACCCGCGCCCGGGCCGGGTTCCTCGCCGCCCACACCGTCCGCGTCCTGGACCGCCACGGACTCTCCGACGGTCTGCACCGGCGCGGGCTCCCCCACGGCACCTGCGAGTTCCGCACCGACGGGGGCCGCTTCCGGCTCGACTACGGCGCCCTCGGCCTCGGCGAGCGGCACACCGTCTACCCCCAACAGGACCTGGTCACCGACCTGCTGACGCACTACCTGGCGGCGGGCGGCCGGATCCGTTTCGAGACCGAGGCCCTCACCGTGGACGACGCCGCCGGCGCCCGCCCCACCGTCACCGTCCGCGACCCCGAGGGCCGCCCCGGCCGGTGGCGGGCCCGCTACGTCGCCGGCTGCGACGGCCGCCACGGCGCGGCCCGCCGCTCCCTGCCCGCCGCAGCCCGCCACCAGCGCGACCACGGCGTCAGCTGGCTCGGCCTGCTCGCCGAGGCACCGCCGAGCCTGGACGCCGTCGGCTACGCGCTGCACGAGCGCGGCTTCGCCGGCCACATGGCCCGCACCCCCGAGGTGACCCGCTACTACCTCCAGTGCGAGCGCGGCACCGCACCCGACGCCTGGTCCGAGGAGCGGATCTGGGACGAACTCGGCCTGCGCATGCGCACCGCCGAGCACGGCCCGCTCCACCAGGGCCGGATCATCCAACGCTCCGTGATCGACCTCCAGTCCGACGTCATGGAGACGCTGCGGCACGGCTCCCTGCTGCTGGCCGGCGACGCCGCGAGCCTGCCCGCCCCGGCCGCCGCCAAGGGCGCCAACCTCGCCGTCCTCGAAGCCGAACTCCTCGCCGAGGCCCTGATCGACGACCTCGCGCACGGCGACCCGGCCGCCCTCGACCGGTACTCACCGCGCTGCCTCGCCCACATCTGGCGCGCCCAGGAGTTCTCGCACTGGATGATTCAGCTGCTCCACGCCCCGTACGCCTCGGACGGCGAAGCGCTCTTCCACGAATCCCTCCGGCGCTCGCGCATCGAGTCCCTGCGCACCTCCCGCGCCCACCAGGAATGGTTCGCCGAGAACTACGTCGGCATCTGACCGCCGCGCCGCCGGCGCGCCCCAGGACTTCGGGGCGTCGCTCCGAGGCGCGGACGTCCTCGACGGTGACGTGCGGATCGGGTGGCTGCCCCGGCTCCCTCACCGGTCCAGCATCGGCACTCTCACCTGGTTGAACGCGTAGTAGAGCGCCAGCAGCCCGTGGACCGCGAGGGCGGCCGGGGCGGAGAGGAAGGCCAGGCCGACGGTGAGCGGGTAGACGGCCAGGCCCAGCTCGAACCGCCACCGGCCGGCCCGGGCCGCGGCGACGTCGACGCGTTCGTCGAAGCAGTGGCCGGTGCGGGTCGCGTAGTTCCAGAACACCCCGAACACCACGGCCTGCCCGACCATCACCCCGCCGTAGACGGCTGCGGCGACGTTCGCGGCCGAGCCGTTGCGGAGGTTCTGCGCCACCAGGGCCGTCGGGAAGGGCAGGGCGGAGATCAGCATGAGCAGCAGCAGGTTGACGAACATCAGCGTGCGGTCGATCCGGGCCAGGTAGCCGAACAGGGTGTGGTGGTTCACCCAGACGACGCCGATGACGAGGAAGCTCACCACGTACGCGAAGTAGGACGGCCACTGCTCGCCCAGCGCCCGCCACAGCTCCGCCGCGCCGTGGGCCTGCGGGATCCTGATCTCCAGCACCAGCAGGGTGATCGCGATCGCGAACACCCCGTCGCTGAACGCCTCGATGCGGCCCGTGTCCGTCGTCTCCACCGGCAGAGCATCTCAGCACGGCAGCGGCGCCGGTCGGCGCAACGCCGCTGCGACCGCTCCGAGCACCGGCCGGCCCGCACGCCCGCCCGGCCGCCGTCACCGCGCCCGCCGTTGCCGCGCCTCCACCTGGCGACACGTCAGTGATGGCGTGTATCAACCGCCCTGGGTGAGCCGGCGTGCAGAGCCCTCCGGAGCGGCCCGGACCCCGTGCCGTGCGCTCCGACCGGATCGGACGCCCGAACACCCGCACGCCTTCGCACCCGCACTGTTAAGCTGCTCTGCGGCAGGCCCCTTCGTGGCGGAAAACGGAAAGCGGACGCAGACATGGCTGGTGACGACGACATCTCCGGGTGAGACCCGGTCCTGAAGCCGTCGTGGGTGCCGGGCACCCGGCGCGACGGCTCGCTTCGTCGTTCCCGTCCCCCTGTCTGCTCGTGGCGGAGAGGTCTCCGCCCGCTCACCCCCGGGTTGTCCTGATGTCCGACGCATCCATCGTCTGCTCCCAGCTGTCCTTCTCCTGGCCCGACGACACTCCCGTGTTCCGGGAGCTGTCCTTCGCCCTCGGCACCGGCCGCACGGGCCTGGTCGCGCCCAACGGCTCCGGCAAGAGCACCCTTCTCAGGCTCATCGCCGGTGAACTGCGGCCCGCGGCCGGGTCGTTGACCGTCGGCGGCACGTCCGCCTACCTGCCGCAGGACCTCCCGCTGGCCGCCGATCTCACCGTCGCCGACGTCCTCGGGATCACCGAGGTGGTCCGCGCCATCGACGCGGTGGAGTCCGGTGACGTGGCGGAGGAGCACTTCTCCACCATCGGCGACGACTGGGACATCGAGGAGCGCAGCCTCGCCCAACTCGAACGCCTCGGCCTGGCCGGTGTCGGGCCGGATCGGCGGCTGGACACCCTCAGCGGCGGCCAGATCGTCCAACTCGGCCTAGCAGCACAGCTGTTCCAGCGGCCCGACGTGCTGCTGCTGGACGAGCCCACCAACAACCTCGACCTCGCGGCCCGCCACCGGCTCCACGAAGCGCTGGAGGACTTCACCGGCTGCCTGCTGCTGGTCAGCCACGACCGGGCCCTGCTCGACCGGATGGACCGCATCGCCGAACTCGACTCCGGCGAACTCCGCCTCTACGGTGGGGACTTCACGGCGTACGAGCAGGCGGTGCAGGCCGAGCGGGAGGTCGCCGAGAAGAACATCCGCAACGCCGAGCAGGAGCTGAAGCGGGAGAAGCGGGAGATGCAGCAGGCCCGCGAGCGCGCCGACCGGCGGGCCGGCACCGCCGCCCGCAACCTCAAGAGCGCCGGTCTGCCCCGGATCTTCGCCGGGAACATGAAGCGCGGCGCCCAGGAGGCGGCGGGCCGCTCCGGCCAACTGCACGCCGCCCGCGTCGGCGAGGCCAGGGCCAGGCTCGACGACGCGGAACGCGCACTGCGCGACGAACAGCGCCTGAGCCTGGACCTCTCCGGCACCCGGGTGCCGAGCGGGCGCGACCTCTTCGTCGGCGAGAACCTCCAGGTGCTGCGCGGCGGTTCGCCGCTGTTCGCGGGCAGCGGCGTGGACCTGGCCGTCCGGGGCCCCGAGCGGATCGCCCTGGTCGGCCCCAACGGCGCGGGGAAGACCACCCTGTTGCGGCTGCTCGTCGGCGATCTCGCGCCCGACGCCGGCCGGTCGAGGCGATCGGACGGCCGCGTCGCCTACCTCTCCCAGCGGCTGGACCTGCTGGATCCGGACCGGAGCGTCGCGGAGAACTTCGCCGCGGCGGCGCCCGGCCTCCAGCCGGCGGAGCGGATGAACCTGCTCGCCCGTTTCCTGTTCCGCGGTGCCCGCGCCCACCTCCCGGTCGGGGTGCTCTCCGGCGGCGAGCGACTGCGCGCCACGCTGGCCTGCGTGCTGTGCGCGGAGCCCGCTCCCCACCTGCTGCTGCTCGACGAACCGACGAACAACCTCGACCTGGTCAGCGTCGGCCAGCTGGAGAGCGCCCTGAACTCCTACCAGGGAGCGTTCGTCGTGGTCAGCCACGACGAACGGTTCCTCGCGGCCATCGGGGTGGACCGGTGGCTGCGGTTGGCGGACGGCTCACTGGAGGAAGTGGCGGCCCCCGAGCTCTGAGACGTCACCGGCCGGAACGGTCACCCGAACCGTTCCGGCCGGCCCGCCCGTTGACCGCCGGGCCTTCACCGGGCCCCTCACCAGTGCCGTTCCACCCGCGCAGGATCCCCTGCCCGCCCCGCCGGCCGTACGCCACCGCGCGCACGGCCCCGCCCCACCGAGTTGGAGACCGATGTCGCCGATATCACCGATGTCACCGCCGCCCCCGGGGCCGCCGGCGCGCCCGACCTCGGGGGCGACCGCCGGGCGTCCACCCCGGACGGACGAGGCGCCACCGGGCCGGGCGGCCCCGAGGGCCCTGGTGCCGGCCGCAGTGGCAGCGGTGGCCTCCGCGCTGCTGGTCCGCTTCCTCCTGCTGGACTACCAGTCGGCGGACTGGCACTACTTCCTCGAACCCTGGTACCGGTACCTCACCGAGCGGGGCGGGTTCCGTGCCCTCGACCACACCGACTTCTCGGACTACAACGTCCCGTACCTGTACCTGATGGCCGCGCTCACCTACCTGCCGGTGGCAGGGCTGACGGGCATCAAGTGCATCTCGATCGCCTTCGACCTGGCGCTGGCGTACTACGCCTTCCGCATCGTCTCGCTGCAGTCGCCGCACCGGCCCTGGCGGGCGTTCGCCGCGGCGGTGGCCGTGCTCTTCCTGCCCACCGTCGTGACCAACAGCGGCTGGTGGGGCCAGGCCGACGCGATCTTCACCGCCTTCCTGGTCGGCGGCGTCCACCACGTCCTGCGCGACCGGCCCTGGTGGGCCTGCTCGTTCTTCGGCGCGGCGCTGGCCTTCAAGCTCCAGGCGGTGTTCCTGTTCCCGCTGCTGCTCGTCCTGGTGCTGACCCGGCGCATACCCTGGCGGAGCCTGCTGGCCGTCCCCGCCGTGTACGTGGCGCTCGACGTCCCGGCCGTCCTGCTGGGCTCCGACCCGTGGCAGCTGCTGACCGTCTACACCCGGCAGGCGGGCATCTACCCGGACCTCACGCTCAACGCACCCTCCGTGTACCAGTTCGTCTCGGTGCCGCAGGGCGAGGAGGACCCGGTCCGCCGGGCGGGCGTCCTGGTCGCGGGCGTCCTGGTGCTGGTGCTGGTCGCACTGGCCGTCCGCGCCGTACGGCGCACCGACGGGGCTGCGGTGCCCGCCACCGGGCCGGAAGGGGAGGCGCCGGCCGCGCGGCACCGGTGGTCCGGGCTCACCGACACCAGGATCCTGCTGCTGGCCACCGTCTTCTCGATCGCCGTCCCGTTCCTGCTGCCGGCCATGCACGAACGCTACTTCTACCTGGCGGACGTGCTCAGCGTGATCGCCGCCTTCCGGCTGCCCCGGCGCCTCTGGTACCTGCCGGTCCTGGTGCAGCTCTCCTCCTTCGGCAGCTACCTCAAGTTCATCGCGCCCGGCGTGTCGCCGTACCTGTCGATGCCGGCCCACGGCGCGCTGATGCTGCTGGCGCTCATCACCGTGGTCCGGACCACCGCGCTGGAGTTCCGGGGCGCCCCGGCGCCCGGCGGGAGCGCCCGGCTGCCGGGGCAGCGGACCGGCCCCAGGACCCGCACCGACGGGTGACGGCCGGTGTCGCCACCGCCCCGGCCACCGGTTGTTTCGCCCCCCGCCCCACGGGCAGCCGCCCGGATGCGACACAGGACCGGAGGGACGCCGTCATGAAACCGCTCTTCCTGAGCCGCCTCTACGAGTCGGTCCAGCCGGTGGCGTCGGTGTACCTGGACACCTCGCGCGACCTGGACGAGCCGGACCGGGCGACAGCGCTGCGCTGGCGGGGCCTGCGGAAGAACCTGCTCGCCCACGGTGCCGACGAGGACAGCGTCCATGCGATCGACCACGTCGTCGGGCGCGACCACGGGTGCGCGGGCCGGCACGGACAGGCCGTGTTCGCCTCCGCCGGGCGGATCCTGCTGGACGAGTGCCTGCCCGAGCCGCCCCCGCGGGACACCGCCCGGTACGGGGCGCTGCCGCACGTGCTACCGCTGCTCTTCCAGCGGGCACCGGACGTCCCCTACGCCGCCGTGGTGGTCCACCGGGTCCATCCGCCGGCCGAGGCGGGGGCGGCGGCGGAGGACGAGCTGGAGCTCGAGTACGACCTCGGCCGCTGGCCGAGGACCCGGGTGAACTCCACCGCCGTGCACCGCCGGATCCCGCTGACCGGGTGGGTGGAGGACGCCGAGCGGCTCCTCGGGGAGCTGGCGGGTGCCGTCGGCGGGGCCACCGAACTCGTCGTGCTCGCCGGGGACGCCTGGGCCGTGAACACCATGATCCGGCTGGCCCCGGCCGGGCTGCGCGGCCGGTTCGTCAGGCTGCGCGACACCGGGCTCCACCGCGCGGAGCCCGGCCGGGCCGTCCTGGAACACGAGGTCGAACTGCTGATGGCCGACCGGCTGACCGAGCACGACCAGCGCCGGCTCGACGCCTTCCTCGCCCGGCGTGCGGTCGGCCGGCGCGCCGACGGCCCGCGCACCGGCCACCCGGCCGCCGACCACCCGGACGCTGAACGCTCGGGCGCCGACGGTCCGGGCGCCGCCGAGGGGCTGGCCGAGACGGTCACGCTCCTGCAACGCGGCCGGGCGGCGGCCCTGTTCCTCAACCGCCCGTTCCCGGAGCCGCCCCCGCTGTGGGTCGGTCCGCGGCCCACCGATCTCGCGCCGGCGGCCGCGGACCTCCAGGCCTTCGGCGTCGGCTACTACTGGGAGGACGAGGCGGGCGACGCGCTCGTCCGCGCCGCCGTCGGGACGGGAACGGACGTGATCGCCGTCCCCGCCGACCAGGCGGAGTTCACCGACGGCCTCGCCGTCCTCCCCCGCTACGGCACCGCCGGCACCACCGCGCGCACGGGCGGTCGGGCCGTCCAGGACGTCACCCGGCGGTGAGCCGGGCCCGCGGTGAGCGTGCGGCGCGGTGAGCCGGACCTGCGGTGAGCCTGCGGCGCGGTGAGCCGGGCCCGCGGTGGGCCGGACCCGCGGTGAGCCTGCGGCGCGGTGCTGCGCCCAGGAAGCCGACGAAGGCCGCCGTCACGGGCTCGGGACGAGGCGCCGAGCCCGAGGGAGGACCCTCCGGACCGCCCACCGAAAGCGGCAGGGGCGGAAGTCGGGAAACGACTTCCGCCCCTGCGGATCGGAGCGCCGGGCCCGAATCGAACGAACCCCTCCCGCTGAAAGCGGGCGTGCTACCGCTGCACCACCGACGCCTGGCCTGGCCGGACTCGGACCACCTGGTGGCCCCGTCCCGCTGACGAGGAAGAAGTTACCAGCAGATGATCAGTGGGGAAAATCGGCCCTCGCGGGGTCCCGGCCGTCGACCCCGCGGCCGCCCCACCGCCCCCGTGGCACCGTGACGCGGCACCGGGCCCGATGATGGAGGAGGAAGGCCCGCGCCGGCCGACCGGAAAAGACCGCGCAGGAGGGAGCTGAGGCGTGACCGCGACGACGGGGAGCGTGTTCACGGGCGAGGACGTGCCCGCGAGGGAACGGTTCGATCGCTGGCGGGAGTTGGTCGGGCGGACCCGTTCCAGCGAGATGACCAGCCCTCACGCCGACGACTTCGAGGCCGAGATGCGGCGACTCGAACTGGGGCCGGTGACCCTCCTGAGGACCGCGTTCCCGTCCGCCCGGTTCCGGCGGACGGCCGCCATGGTGCGGCGGTCGGATCCGGGCGTCTACCACCTGACGCTGGTGCTCGGCGGGGACCTGGCGCTGACCCGCGACGGCCGGCCCGGGCAGGCCGTGTTCGGCGCGGGCGACCTGTACGTGCTCGACAGCTCGCAGCCCTACGACCTGCGGGCCTTCGGCGTCCGCACCGCCGACCGCACGGAACGCCGGCCCGAGGCCGTCGGCATCGACTTCCCGGTGTCGCTGCTGCCGCTGCCGCCCGACCGCATGCGCGAACTGATGGGCCGTCCGTTCTCCGGGCGGCAGGGCACGCCCGCGCTGCTCACGGAGTTCCTCGTCGGCCTGGACCGGCAGGCCGCCGCCCTGGGGCCGGCCGAGGCTCCCCGGCTGGGCACGGTCGTCGTCGACCTGGTGGCCACCTGGCTGGCCCGCGAACTGGACGCCGGGGCGGCGGTCCCGGACGACGCCCGGCACCGGGCCCTGGTGCAGAGCGTCCGGAGCTTCATCCGGCGCAACCTGCACGATCCCGAGCTGTCCCCGTCCGTGATCGCCGCCGCGCACCACATCTCCGTCAGCTACCTGCACCGCGTCTTCACCCAGCAGTCCGAGGGCGAGACCGTCGCCGCCTGGATCCGCGGGCAGCGGCTGGAGCGGGCCCGCCGCGACCTGGCGGACCCGGCCCTGCGCGGCACGCCCGTCCACGCCCTCGCCGCCCGGCTGGGGATCCCGCGCGCCTCCGACTTCACCCGGGCCTTCCGGGCCGCGTACGGGATGCCGCCCAGCGAGCACCGGCGCCGGGCGCTGTCGGGGTGCGCGAGCGAATAGCGGCGCCCCGGCGGACCCTTCGCCGCCGCTGGTCGCCGCGCCCCGGCGCCCCGGCACCAAGTCCGGCCCCCGGGCCGGCGCCCGCGTCGGCCCCGGCCCGGCGCCGATCCCGGACGGCGCGCCCGGAGTCGGCGCCGACGAGTGGACGCAGTGCCAAGGAACTGTCGACGCAGCGCCAACACGGCCGGCCCGCGGACTGAGATCCTCCCGGAGGAACACCACGGCGCCCACGCCGCCGTTCACCTCCGGGGCGGGC
>NZ_JBEPAK010000195.1:0-13493 GCF_040298565.1 Kitasatospora sp. NPDC001539
CCCGGTCTTCGTGGCGCGCAGCGCCGACGACGCCGATGAGCTGACCCCCGAGGCCTGCCGGCAGCCCGCCGCCTGCCTGGGGGACGTGCCGCGGAGCCCCGCGCCGCGGGGCCCGCCGCCCCGCCCGGGCGTCCGGCGCTTCCGTCCGTACGCCCGTCCGTACGCCCGCCGGTTGCCCCCGCTCACCCGTTGCCCCGTTCACCGGTTCACCCGTTCACGATGGAGTTGGTCGGCTGTGGCGCTCGCCGTCTGCCTGGTGTCGATGCCCTGGCAGTCCCTGGAATCCCCCTCCCTGCCACTGGGGTTGCTGCGCAGCGCCGCCGTCCGTGCGGGGCGGGAGGCGCCGATGACGTACTACGGGAACCTGCGCTGGGCGGAGTTCCTGATGGAGCGCACCGACGGCGCGATCGGTGTCGCCGACTACCACGAGATCGCCGAGAACGGACTGTTCCACGGCCTGGGCGACTGGGCGTTCGCGGGAGTCCTGCACGACGACCCGGAGTTCGGGGTCGCCGCGCTGGAGGCGTACGCGACGGAGCGCGGCCTGGACACCGGGCTGGTCCGGGAGATGCGCGAGCACGCGGACGCGTTCGTCGACCTGGTGGTGGAGGAGCTCCTCGCGCTGGAGGCCGACCTGGTCGGCTTCTCGACCACCTTCATGCAGAACGTTCCCAGCCTGTCGGTCGCCCGGCGGCTCAGGGCGCGCGCGCCGCAGATCGCCGTCCTGTTCGGCGGCGGCAACTGCGACGGCCCGATGGGGGCCGCGCTGCAGCGCAACTTCCCGTACGTCGACTACGTGGTCCGGGGCGAGGGCGAGAAGGCCTTCCCCGCGCTGCTGGCGGCAGTGGACGACGGCTCGGACCTGTCGGAGGTCCCGGGCCTGTGCTGGTGGGCCGCCGACGGCAGCCAGGCCGTCAACCCCCAGCCGCGCCCACTGGCACCGGGCGAGTTGCTGGTGCCCGACTTCGACGACTGGTTCGCCCGGCTCGACGAGTCCGCCGTCCAGTCCTTCGTGGAGCCGAAGCTCGTCCTGGAGGCGGCGCGCGGCTGCTGGTGGGGCGAGAAGCACCACTGCACCTTCTGCGGGCTCAACGGCACCCTGATGGAGTTCCGCTCCAAGCGGCCGGAGACGATCGTCGACGAGATCGGCTCGCTGATCGAGCGCCACCAGGTGCTCGACGTGATCATGGTCGACAACATCATCGACAACCGGTACTTCAGGACGGTGCTCCCGATGCTGGAGGAGCGCGACTGGGACCTGCGGATCCACTACGAGGTGAAGTCCAACCTCCGGCCCGTCGAGATCGCCGCGCTGCGCCGGGTCGGCGCCGTCCACGTGCAGCCGGGCATCGAGTCGCTGGTCTCCCCCGTCCTGAAGATCATGGACAAGGGCGTCACCGGCGTCCAGAACGTCCGCACCCTGCGCGACTGCGAGTCCCAGGGCCTCACCGTGTCGTGGAACTGGCTCTACGGCTTCCCGCACGAGCGGATCCAGGACTACGAGCGGGTGATCGCCCAACTGCCCGCGCTGGTGCACCTGCAACCGCCCGCCGGCGCCGCACGCATCCTGCTGGAACGCTTCAGCCCGTACTTCGAACGGCCTGAGCTGGGCTTCCCCGGGCGCACCACCGCCGCCGCCTACCGGCACGTGTACGCGCTGCCGGAGGAACGGCTCCAGGACATGGTGTACCTGTTCGACACCGAGCCGGCCGGCATCACCGACGAGCAGGTCAAGGCCCTGCACGACCAGCTGAACGCCTGGTCGGACGCCTACCACGACAGTTCGCTGTCCTGCACGGAGTGCGACGGCGCGCTGGTCATCGAGGACCGGCGGACCGGCTGGCCGGAGCGGACGCACCGGATCGAGGCGCCGGAGTTCGTCGCCGCCTACCGGGAACTCGAGGCCGGACGGTCCGCGCCGGCCCTGCGGGAGCGGCTCGCCGAACTCGGGCACCACGTGGCCCCCGACCGACTGGCCGAGTGGCTCGGCCGACTCGCCGACGACGGGCTGGTGTTCGAGGAGCACGGGCGCTGGATCACCCTCGCCACCTCGATCGAGCCGATCAAGGTGGCGGTCTGAGATGGCCGCGACCACCCTGCCGGCGACCCGGCTCGCGCTCGACCACGAGGAGTTCGCGCTGCGCGGCGTCGGACCGGCCGCGCTGTCCACCCGCGTCGTCCACGTGCCCGAGCCGATCCCGTTCGGCGTGTCCCCCTCACGGGACCTGCGCTGGCTGCGCCTGCTCCGGGAGGCGACCAGCCACGCCGTCCGGCTGCGCTGGACCCTCGGCGGGGTCCCGCACCTGCCCGTCGGCACCCTGGCGCACCTCGTCCCCCCGGAAGGCGGAGTCGGGGCCGACGCCGAACGCTACGCACGGGCCTGGGCGGGAGAGTACCGGTACGGGCTGTTCTACTACCGGCACGGGCCCGGCTTCGTCGCCGTGAAGGACGTCCGGCCCGAGCACGAAATGGGCCGGCTGGTGATCGACGAGGGCTCCGAGCACTTCCTCGCCATGGCCCGGGCCACCACCCTGGCGGACCTCGACCCCGCGGCGCGGGCGGCGGTGGACGACGCGGTGGAGGCGGAGCTCGCCGTCGTCGCGGACGACACGGTGCTGGTGCTGCCGTACCGGATGCGGAACTGGCCGGTGCCGTACATCGCCGTCTGAGCGGGCGCGCCGGCCGGGCCGCGGCCGGGCCGTGCGGTGGCCCGGCCGCGGCGCCGGGCCACCCGGCGGACCGGCCCCGACGGACCGGCCCGCCGTCGTCAGCGGTCCCGGGTCGCCCGCAGGGTCAGCTCCTCGACGTTCACGTGCGCCGGCTGGTCGACCACCCAGCCGACCGCCGCCGCGACGTCCTCCGGGAGCAGCGGCTCGAAACCCCACACCGAGGGGTCGTGCACCATGGGCTCGCCGTCCCCGCGGATCACCGAGGCGAACTCGGTGTTCGTCGTGCCGGGGTTGATCAGGCAGATCCGCACCCCGTCCATCCCCTTCTCCCGGCGCACCGACCGGGCGAAGCCCCGCAGTCCGTGCTTGGCGGCCGCGTACGCCGCGTAGTCGGGGGCCGGGTCCACCCCGAAGACCGAGCCGATCAGGACGAGCGTCCCGCCACTGCCGCGCAGGGGCTCGGCGGCCGCCGCGGTGAGCTGCATGGCCGCGGTGAGGTTGAGGGCGACGGCGGCCGGCCACACCCGGTGGTCGGCCTCGCCGACCGGCCCGTACCCCCGGCCGTGCCCGGCCGCGGCGACCACCACGTCGAGGCCGCCGAAGGCCTCCAGCGCCTCGCAGACGACCTGCTCCGCGACCCCCGCCTCGCTCAGGTCCCCGGGCAACGGCAGGCACGCGGTGGGCAGTTCGCCCCGCAGGGCGGCCAGCCGGTCGCTCCGCCGTCCGACCGCCGCGATGTCGTAGCCCCGTCCGGCGAGGTGCACGGCGGTGGCGCGCCCGATGCCGCTGGTGGCGCCGGTGATGAGGGCGGTCCTGCGCTTGGTCATGTCCGGTTCTCCTCCGGCAGAACGGTTCGGGGCCGGGTCGTGGCGACCACGAGGGTCCCGGCCAGGGCGACCGAGGCGAAGACGACCAGCGCCCCGGAGGTGCCGGCCACGCCGGCCAGGGTGCCGCCCAGCAACGCGCCGACCGGCATGACGAGCTGGCCCAGCGAGCGGGACAGGCCGAGCACCCGGCCGAGCTGGTCCGGCGGGGACAGCAGCTGCTGGAGCGTCACCGAGCTGACGGCCCAGACCGTCGCACAGAAGCCGAACACCAGCTGGTAGGTGATCAGCACCGGCAGCGCGAAGCCGAGCGAGGCCACCGGGATCAGGAACAGGGCGGCGGCCGCGACCGGGCCGAAGAGCGGGATCACCCTGGTCAGACCGACCCGCGCGATCACCTTCCTGGCGGTGAGGACGGCCGTCACCGCCGCCACGCTGAAGGCGGCCGTACTGGCCCCGACCTCGCCGGGGCCCAGGTCGGCGACCTCGTAGGCGAAGTACGCGTACAGGCCGCCGAGCCCGGCCCCGCCGAAGTTGAGGGCGGCGGCGGCCACGGCAAGCCGCGCCAGCACCGGCTGGTCGCGCAGCACCCCGACGCCCTCGCGCAGGGACTCGGCGATCCCCGGCCGCGCGGCCGGGGCATCCGGGGCGGGGTCGCGCCGGAGTCTGGGCAGGCTCAGGGCCAGCGCGGACAGCCCGTAGCTGACCGCGTCGGCCACCATCGCGGTGGCCGCACCCACCGCCTGCACCAGCCCCGCGGCCAGCCCCGGGCCGGCGATCTGGCCGACCGAACGCGCCCCGGCCAGCTTGGCGTTGGCGGCGACCAGGCCCTCGGCGGGCACGAAGGCGGGCACCACCGTCGGCACCGCGATGGCGGACAGCCCGCCGAGCGCACCGGAGAGCGCGGCCACCGCGTACAGGTGGACCAGCGTCAACGCGCCGGCGGCGTGCGCCAGCGGCACGGTGGCGATCAGCACGAGCTGGACGAGGTCGACGGTGACCAGCAGCCGCCGCCGCGCCGCGACCCGGTCGACCAGCACCCCGGCGAACGGCCCGGTCAGGCCCTGCACCCCGTACTCCAGGGCGAACAGCAGCGAGGCGGCGAGCGGGCCCGCGCCCAGCAGGAGGATCGCTAGGGTCGGCAGCGCCAGCGCCGTGACCTGGGTACCCGCCACGCTGACCCCCTGCGAGAACATCAGGGCGGGGACGGCTCTGCGGGACGGAGCGGGAGGAGCGGCCACCGGGACGGTTCCCACATCCTCATCTGTCATGTCCCCCAAGCTACTTCATCACGCCGAGGCGCAGAAGCACGCACCCGCCCGGGCGGTTCGGCCGGGCGCGCGGGAAAACCGGTTGGTCCGACCTCGCGCCCGCCGGACAATCGCCGGATGACCGATGATCAGATCGACTGGGATCGCCTGCGCGCGGCCCGGCGGGGCTGCGAGCGCTTCTTCTCCGGCAGCCGCCCCCTCAGCATCCGGGAGCGGCTGGCCGCCCTCACCGCCGCCGACCCGGGCCTCCATCCCGACGTCTACGGCAACGGCGGCCCCGTCCAGGAGCTGGAGCAGCGCACCGCCGCCCTGCTCGGCACGGAGGACGCGGTCTTCTTCCCCACCGGCACCATGGCCCAGCAGGTGGCGCTCCGCCACCACGCCGAGCAGACCGGCAACGCAGCCGTCGCCCTCCACCCGCTCTCCCACATCGAGCGGCACGAGCGCCACGCCCACACCCAGCTGACCGGTCTGCGCGGTCTCTGGCCGACCACCGAGCAGCGCCAACCGACCCCCGAGGAGATCCGCGCCCTCGGCGAGCCCTTCGGCTCCCTGGTGGTCGAACTGCCGCTGCGCGACCCCGGTTTCCTCCTGCCCTCCTGGGAGGAGCTCACCGAGCTGACGGCCGCCGCCCGCGCCGTCGGAGCCCGGGTGCACTTCGACGGCGCCCGCCTCTGGAGCACCACCGCCCACTTCGGCAAGCGGCTCGACGAGATCGCCGCCCTCGCCGACAGCGTCTACGTGTCGTACTACAAGGACCTCGGCGGCATCAGCGGCGCCGCTCTGGCCGGCGACAAGGCGCTCACCGCCTACGCCCGCGTCTGGCGCCACCGCTACGGCGGCCAGCTCTACCAGCAGTGGCCCGCCGCGCTCGCCGCGCTCTCCGGCCTGGACACCGCGCTCCCCGAACTGCCCGGCAACGTCGCCCACGCCAGGACCCTCATCCCCGCGCTGGCCGCGCTCCCCGGCGCCCGCCTCCAGCCGGAGGTCCCGCCCACCCACGAGTTCCAGCTCTGGCTGCCGCACTCCGCGAGGGCCCTGAACCACGCCGTCCTCACGCTCGCCGAGCGGGAGAGGATCTGGTTCGTCCCGGAGTGGACCGACGCCGCCCCCGGGCTCGCCATGGCCGAGGTGGGCCTGGACGGCCCGGCGCGGGAGTGGACGGCCGAGGAGGTGACCGAACTCGGGCAGCGCTTCCTCGCCTTGGTCGCGGCGGCCGAGGAGGGCGCCGGCACCACCGGCTGACCGGCACCCGGCCGACCACCCGCCACCGCCGGCCGTCGGCGCTCGCCGGCCGTCAGCGCTCGCCGCCGCGGGGCAGTACGGGTTTCACGTCCAGGATCGGCGTGCCGTCGATCGCCTCCAGCCCGCTGACGTGGATCCGCAGGCCGTCCACGGCGAGGATGGTCACCGGGTGCAGGCCGATGGGGTTGGGGCGGTCGGGCGAGCGGGTGGCGAAGACGCCGGTCTCCGGCCGGGAGAGGTCGCCGCGCGGGTGGACGGCGAGCACGGTGCGGTCGGCCCGGTCGAGCCAGGTCAGCAGCAGCACCTGCTGTCCTTCGGCCAGGTCCCGCAGGGCCCGCTCGACCGCCGGGTCGAACACCAGCCAGGCGTCCGGTCCGCCCTCGTCGCCCTGCTTGGGGGCGTCCTTCCGGTCCGTCAGCGGCGACTCCACCCGGCCGATCACCCTGACCCGGTAGTCCTGGTCCGCCATCGCGCTCCTCCCGTCCCTCACCGGTGCCGGTTCCGTTCGGTGCCGCTCCGCTCCTCCGCCGATCATCGCACCGGCTCACCGGCGGCCCCACCCGAAATCCGGTGGGCCGCCACCGGGCTTCGTGTCAGAATGACGATATGAGTGATCAGTACGCGGGGGAGCTCGCCGACGTCCGCAACCGCGAGGACCTGGCCGCCCTGATGGCCGCCGGGGCGCAGCCGAAGTGGGTGATGTTCTGGGGCCACACCCCGCGCAAGGGCGGTGGGACGAACCAGGAGTGCCTGAGCCAGTGGTGGCCCTGCCGGTTCACCGTCGACGGGGTGGCGTACCCGTCCGCCGAGCACTGGATGATGGCCGGCAAGGCCCGGATGTTCGGCGACGAGGCCGTCGAGCAGCGCATCCTCGCGGCCCGCACGCCCGCCGAGGCGAAGAAGCTGGGCCGACTGGTCAGGGGCTTCGACGACCAGGTGTGGGCGGCCGGACGGTTCGACCTGGTGGTCGAGGGCAACGTCGCGAAGTTCAGCCAGGACGAGGCGCTGCGCGCCTACCTGCTGGGCACCGGCGGCCGCGTCCTGGTCGAGGCCAGTCCGCTGGACCGGATCTGGGGCATCGGGCTGGCCGCGGACGACGTCCGTGCCGAACGACCGGTGGAGTGGCGGGGGTTGAACCTGCTCGGCTTCGCCCTGATGGAGGCGCGGGCGCGGCTGGCGCGGTGACGCCCGCAGACCCACCGGCGCGCTTTCCACAACATCCGCCCCTTGCGCGCCCCTTGACACCACTCGCACACGACTGGTCGTGCTCCCTTAACTCCCCAGCCACATAACGACGCGAGGATGTCCCGCAATCAGGGTCTGGATGGACGGGTTGGGGCGATCATGCGCATGCGGTCGACGGAAGGATCCACGGGGCAGCAGCCGGAGGACGAGCTCGGGGCCGCCGAACTCCGGGCCGAGCTGGACGAGTTACTCCGGGCGAGCCGTTACGCGAGTCAACGCGAACGGCGGCTGAACGAGGCGATACGGGCGGCCCCGGGCCGTCGGCGCCCGGACGGGGACCTGCTGCGGCAGCTCGCCCAGGTGCGCACCCTCCGCGCCGGCCTGGGCGCCCGTTGCCTCCAACTGAGCGATGAGCTGGAGGCGTTGGAGATTCGACTCAGACGCCGGCAAGCCTCCCCGGAGGAACCGGCGCCGCAGGCGTGGCAGGCCCCGCCGCCACCACCGCCCGCCAGGCCCGACCTGGGCGGCCTCACCGAGCGGATCACGGCCCTCCACCGCGGCGGCTCCGTTCCCGAGGCCGAGGACCTGCTGAACCGGGCCGCCGACCACCTCGAACCCGCCGACACCGCCCTCCTGGTCGGCATGCTCGCCCAGCGCGGCCCGACCGGTGCCTCGCTGCACCTCGCCGGGTGCACCGCCCGCAGCGCCCCGGACCACGCCGTCGCGGTACTGGCGGAGCTGCGCGAACTGGGGCTGGGCGAGGAGGCGGCGGAACTGTTCCACGCCTTCTGGGCCTATCCGGCGGCCGCGGTACCGGACCTCCTCGCCGCACTGGAGCGGGCCGGGCTGCACGCGGACGGTGCGACCCTGCTCTGGGAGTGGGGCTCCGCCCCGACCGCCGAACTGACCGCCCTCGCGGCCTGCCTCCAGCAGTGCGGCCGCTCCGGCGACGTCCGCACCCTGCTCCGCCAGGCCGCCGGCCGTCCCACCGCCGACCTCGCCGACCTCGTCGTCGAACTCCCGGCCGCGCTCGCCGCCCTCCTGCTGACCGAGTTGGCGGCCCTGCGGCCGCCCGCCGAAGTGGTCCGCCTGGCCGCGGCCCTGGCCGACGCCCCGGACCTCTACGGCCACCTGCTGGGCGCCCTGCTCGCCGACGGGGGCCGCCACCGGACCACCCTCGCCGCCCTCCGCACCGCCGGTCTCCCGACCGCGCCGCCCGCCACCCCCCGCTCCCGCTGGGGCCGGCGGTAGGACGGTCGGTACGGCAGGCGGCAGGCGGCACCCTCGCGTCACCCCGCCGTCCGCTCCCCGCGCAGCAGGAAGCCCCCTTCCGCCCCGGAGACCAGGGCGGACGGGGGCTCCCCGAGCCGGCAGGACCGGACTAGCAGCCGATGAGCCGCGCGCCCAGGTAGGCCTTGACCTGGTCGAGCGACACGCGCTCCTGCGACATGCTGTCGCGGTCGCGGACGGTCACCGCGTTGTCCTCGAGGGTGTCGAAGTCGACCGTGACGCAGAACGGCGTGCCGATCTCGTCCTGGCGGCGGTAGCGCTTGCCGATGGCCCCGGCGTCGTCGAACTCGACGTTCCACGCGGTGCGCAGGTCGGCGGCCAGGCCGCGGGCCTTCGGGGAGAGCTCGGCGTTGCGGGACAGCGGCAGGACGGCGACCTTGACCGGGGCCAGGCGCGGGTCGAGCCGCATGCCGACGCGCTTCTCCATGACGCCCTTGGCGTTCGGCGCCTCGTCCTCGAAGTAGGCGTCGATCAGGAAGGCCAGCATGGCGCGGTTGAGGCCGGCCGCCGGCTCGATGACGTACGGGAAGTACCGCTCGCCGCTCTCCTGGTCGTAGTACTTCAGGTCCTGGCCGGAGGCGTTGCTGTGCACCGTCAGGTCGTAGTCGGTGCGGTTGGCGATGCCCTCGAGCTCGGAGAACTCGGAGCCGCCGAAGTTGAAGCGGTACTCGATGTCCACGGTGCGCTTGGCGTAGTGGGACAGCTTCTCCTTCGGGTGCTCGAAGAAGCGCATGTTCTCGGTGCGCAGGCCGAGGTCGACGTACCAGTCCCAGCGCTGCTGGAGCCAGTACTCGTGCCACTGCTCGTCCTCGCCCGGCTTGACGAAGAACTCCATCTCCATCTGCTCGAACTCGCGGGTGCGGAAGATGAAGTTGCCGGGCGTGATCTCGTTGCGGAAGCTCTTGCCGGTCTGGGCGATGCCGAACGGCGGCTTCTTGCGCGAAGTGGTCTGGACGGCCTTGAAGTTGGTGAAGATGCCCTGGGCGGTCTCGGGGCGCAGGTACGCCAGGCCGCTGGCCTCCTCGGTGACGCCGAGATGGGTCTTCAGCATGCCCGAGAAGTCCTTGGGCTCGGTGAACTGACCCTTGGTGCCGCAGTCGGGGCAGTTGACGTCCTTGAGGCCGTTCGGCGGCGGGAAGCCGTGCTTGGCCTCGTACTTCTCCTCCAGGTGGTCCGCCCGGTGGCGCTTGTGGCAGGAGAGGCACTCGGTCAGCGGGTCGTTGAAGGTGGCGACGTGGCCGGAGGCCTCCCAGACCTCACGGGCGAGGATCACCGACGAGTCGAGTCCGACGACATCCTCACGGGCCTGCACCATCGCGCGCCACCACTGGCGCTTGATGTTCTCCTTGAGCTCGACACCCAGCGGCCCGTAGTCCCAGGCGGCACGCGTGCCGCCGTAGATCTCGCTGCAGGGGTAGACGAAGCCACGGCGCTTGCTCAGGCTGACGATCGTGTCGATCTTGTCGGCGGCCACAGTGCTCTCTTCAGTACGTACGGCACGGTCAGGGCACGGCTGGTTGCGCGTACCCGAATACCTCAGGTTACCGGCCTGATGGGTACGGGGTTCAAATCGGTATCGTCCGCCGGCCCCCGCTCCCGGCCACCCGCCGTTCACCCGTCGGAGTGAGTTGACAATCATTCCCAAATAAGTTGAGAATGATTTTCATGATGATCGGACAGTCTCGCCGTCGCACCCTCCGTGCCCGCCGCACCGCGGCCCTGGCCGCCGCCGCCCTGACCGCCTCCCTCGCCCTGACGGCCTGCGGCGGCAGCAGCAGCGCCAAGGGCACGGACGGCAAGCTGAACGTCGTCGCGTCCTTCTACCCGATGGAGTTCCTGGCCCAGCAGATCGGCAAGGACCACGTCTCGGTCACCGACCTCACCGCGCCCGGCGTCGAGCCGCACGACCTGGAGCTCACCGCCAAGCAGGTGGCGACCGTCCAGAAGGCCGACGCGATCCTCTACCTCAAGGGCCTGCAGCCCACCGTCGACCAGGCCGTCGGCCAGTCCTCCAGCAAGCACAAGGTCGACGCCACCGCCGCCAGCCCGCTGGTCGACCACCACCTCGACGCCGAGACCTCCGGGGACGGCCACCAGAGCGGGGGTCCGGCCGGTGACCCGCACGTCTGGCTCGACCCGACCCGCTACGCCGCGATCGCCAGGAGCGTCGGCGACGAGTTCGCCAAGGCCGACCCCTCCCACGCCGAGGACTACCGGAAGAACACCGACGAGCTGGTCACCAAGCTCACCGCGCTGGACCAGGACTTCGCCAACGGACTGAAGTCCACCAGGACCAGGACCTTCGTCACCAGCCACGCCGCCTTCGGCTACCTCGCCGACCACTACGGCCTGACCCAGGTCGCCGTCAACGGCGTCGACCCCGAGTCCGAGCCGACCCCGGCCCGCCTCGCCGAGGTGCAGAAGGCCGCCAAGGACAACGGCGTCACCACCGTCTTCTTCGAGACCCTGGTCAGCCCCAAGCTCGCCGAGACCGTCGCCAAGGACCTCGGCCTGAAGACCGCCGTGCTGGACCCGCTGGAGGGCGTCAAGGACCCGTCCAAGGACGACTACCTCACCGTCATGAAGCAGAACCTGGCCAACCTCCAGGCCGCCCTCGGCGCCACCGCGACCACCGACGCGACCACCGGCGCCACCGCGACCGCGACCGCGACCGCCGACGCCACCGCGACCAGCTGACAGGAGGCGGCACCATGACCGATCCGATGCCCCCGGCCGTCCGCCTGCGGAACGCCGTCGCCTCCCGCGGCGGCCGACCGGTGCTGCGCGGCGTCGACCTCACCGTCGAACCCGGCGAGGTCGTCGCGCTGCTCGGCGCCAACGGCTCCGGCAAGTCCACCACCGTCAAGGTCGTGACCGGCGCGGTGCCCCTGGAGCAGGGCGCCCTGGAGCTGTTCGGCACGCCGTACGCCTCCTTCCGCGCCTGGCACCGGATCGGGTACGTCCCCCAGCGCACCACCGCCGCCTCCGGCGTCCCGGCGACGGTGCGCGAGGTGGTCTCCACCGGCCGGCTGCCGCAGCACCGGCTGCTGCCCTTCCGGCGCGCCGACCGCCACGCGGTGGACCGCACGCTGGCCGCCGTCGGCATGCTGGAGCGGGCCGGGGACGGCGTCGCCGACCTGTCCGGCGGCCAGCAGCAGCGGGTGCTGATCGCCCGCGCCCTGGTCGGCCGGCCCGACCTGCTGATCATGGACGAGCCGATGGCCGGCGTGGACGCGGCCAGCCAGCAGGTGCTCGCCGACATCCTGCGCGGGGAGGTCGCCCGCCGCGCCTCCGTCCTCCTCGTCCTGCACGAACTCGGGCCGCTGGAGCCGCTGATCGACCGCGTCGTGGTGCTGCGGGACGGCTGCGTCGCCCACGACGGGCCGCCCGTGCCCAACACCGGCCTGCACGCCCTGCCCGGCCACGACCACGTCCACCCGCACGCCGACCTCACCCCGCCGAGGCTGCTCGCATGACCGAGATGCTCTCCTACGACTTCATGCAGCGCGCCCTGCTCGCCGCCGTGTTGGTCGGGATCACCGCCCCCGCCGTCGGCATCTACCTGGTGCAGCGCCGCCAGGCCCTGATGGGCGACGGCATGGGCCACGTCGCGATGACCGGGGTCGGCCTCGGCTTCGTCTTCCAGACCAGCCCGGTCTGGATGGCCGTGCTGGTCTGCGTGCTCGGCGCGGTCACCATGGAGCTGGTGCGCTCGCGCGGCAACCAGCGCGGCGACATCGCCCTGGCGATGCTCTTCTACGGCGGCATGGCCTGCGGCAAGCTGCTCGTCTCGCTCTCCGCCCAGGCCGGGGCCGGCTCGCTGGAGAGCTACCTGTGGGGCTCGATCCTGACCGTCGCCCCCGCGGACCTCACCGCCATCGCGGTGCTCGGCGCGGTCGTCATCGCGGTCACCGTCGGCCTGCGCCGCCAGCTCTTCGCGATCTGCCAGGACGAGGACTTCGCCCGGGTCACCGGCCTGCCGGTGCGCACCCTGAACCTGCTGCTCGCGGTGATGGCCGCCGTCACCGTCACCGTCGCCATGCGGGTGGTCGGACTGCTGCTGGTCAGCGCCCTGATGGTGGTTCCGGTGGTCGCCGCCCAGCAGCTCACCCGCTCCTTCGCCGCCACCCAGGCCGCCGCCGTCGCGCTCGGCGTGGGGGTCTCGCTGGCCGGCGTCACCGGCTCCTACCAGCTCGACGTGCCGTCCGGCCCCGCCATCGTGCTGCTCGCCATCGCGGTCTTCGCGGTGTTCAGCGTGATCGCCGCACCGCTGGCCCGGCGACGCCACCGCCGCCGCGGTGACGCCGCCCGCGGGCCGACGGTCTGCGACGTGCGGATCCCCGGTCCGACCCGCGACCGGACGGTCGACCGGGCGGCGGACCGGAGCGGCGGCCGGACCCGGGATCGGGTGCCCGACCTGACCGCCGAAAACACCCCCTCCGACGCGGGCACTCCGGAGCGACGGGCCGGACTGGCACAATGAGGTGCGAGACGCCCACGACCCCAGGAGGACCCACGGTGACCACCGCAGGCCCGTCGCCGCGCGCCCGATCGACCCGGCAGCGTGCCGCCGTATCGGCGGCCCTGGACGAGATCGCGGACTTCCGCAGCGCGCAGGAGCTCCACGACCTGCTCAAGCACCGCGGGGACTCCGTCGGTCTCACCACGGTGTACCGCACGCTCCAGTCGCTCGCCGACGCCGGTGAGGTGGACGTGCTGCGCACCGCCGACGGCGAAGCCGTCTACCGCCGGTGCAGCAGCGGGCACCACCACCACCTGGTCTGCCGGCACTGCGGCGCGACCGTCGAGGTGGAGGGCCCCGCGGTGGAGCGCTGGGCCAACTCCGTCGCTTCCGAGCACGGGTTCAGCGACATCGCGCACACCCTGGAGATCTTCGGCACCTGCGCGGAGTGCGCGAAGAAGGCCTGACGGCGGCCCGTACGGGGGCAGCCCGTACGGACGGCGCCACGGCGAAAGAACGGCGCAGGGCCCGCGGGATCGTCCCCGCG
>NZ_JBEPAK010000196.1:0-13304 GCF_040298565.1 Kitasatospora sp. NPDC001539
CGGCTACCTGGGGTCGGGGCGGGTCTACTCCCGGGGGGGAGGGGGGTAGGGCCGGAAGCCCCCCGGGCCGGGGCGGGGGGAGCACCCCGCCGCCCGGGCCGTCGTGGTGTCACCCGCGCGTCAGCGGCGGTCGATGCCCGTCGTCCTGGCCGCACGTGGTAGCGGCGTCCGGGCGCGGCGCCGGCGCCGGGAAATACCGGGAGCCCGGCACCCGACCTTGGCTAGTCTCGGCGCCATGACCTGGCTGCCTGCTGACTTCGTCCATCCCGTCCACGTTCCGCTGCTCGACGCCGAGTACCACCTGAGGCCGATCAGGGAGACCGACACCGCCCTCGACTACCCGGCCGTGATGGGCTCGCGCGAGCGGCTGTGGAGCATCTACGGCCCGGCCTGGGGCTGGCCGCAGGAGACCATGACCTTCGAGGAGGACCGGATCGACCTGGCGCGGCACGAGCGGGAGATAGCCGCCCACCAGTCCTTCAACTACGTCCTGCTGGACCGCGCCGAGACGGCCGTCCTCGGCTGCGTCTACATCGATCCGCCGGAGCGGACCGGGGCCGACGGCGAGATCTCCTGGTGGGTGGTGGACGACCTGGTCGGCAGTGAGGTGGAGGAGGCACTGGACGCCCTGGTGCCGCAGTGGATCGCCACCGACTGGCCTTTCCGCACGCCGCGTTACCTGGGGCGCGACATCTCCTGGCAGGACTGGATGGCCCTGCCGGCGGCCTCAGCCCCGGCCGCCTGAGCCCGGTTGCCGAACCCCGGCCGGGTTTCATTCGGCCGGGGACGTGGCAACGCGAACGGGGCCCGGCGCCCGTGAAGGCACCGGACCCCGTCCGACAGTGGAGCGCCAGGCCCGGGTTGCACGGACTCTTCCTACTGAAAGTAGGACGTGCTCTGGTAGCACCGCTGACGCCTGACGAGGAATCATCTCCCTCGCGACGAGAAGAATATTAGCAGCTCAGCACCCCTGCGGCGAACCGGGGCGGTGGGCCGCCCGAAGGGCCGCGCTGCCGTCGGTGCTGCGCGGGGGGAAGCGGTCGGGCCGGCCCCGCCGGGCGGCCCCGAAATCGGTTGCCGGGGCGCCCGGACGCGGTGATCATCGTGCGATGGGAACCAGCATCAGACGGGTACGGACCGACGAGTGGGAGCGGGTCAAGGCGATCAGGTTGGACTCCCTCCGGGATCCGGTCGCCGGCATCGCCTTCCTGGACACGTACGAGAAGGCCGCCGCCAGGCCGGACGGGTTCTGGCAGGACCGCACCGAGGGCGCGGCCGAGAGCGACTCCGTGCGGCAGCTCGTCGCGGAGGCGGAGGACGGCCGCTGGCTCGGCAGCATCACCGTGCTGGTCGAGCGGCCGGGTGGGCAGGGGGCCGTCGGCGGCGACGTCATCGAGGTCCCGCAGACGCAGCTCGTGGCCTTCTACGTCCGCCCCGAGGCACGCGGCACCGGCCTGGCCCACGAACTCGTCCGGGCCGCGCAGGAGTGGTCGTGGTCGCTCACCGAGCCCCGCGTCGAGCGGGTGCGGCTGTTCGTCCACGAGGACAACGCACGCGCCCGGGCGATGTACCTGCGCGCCGGTTTCGAGCCCTCGGGTGCGTCGGTGCCGGTGCCCGGCGACGAGACGCGCCGGGAGCTCGAACTGGCGGTCTCCCGCGGCTGACCGGCGTCCGGCGTCGTCCCGCGGAGCCCGTCGGGCTCGGGGGCCGACGCCGGACGCGGACCCGGCCGAGCCGCTACCGGAAGTCCTCCGCGTGGTCCCGGGCCCACGAGCGGAAGCTGCGCGCCGGGCGGCCGAGCACCTCCCGGACGGTGTCCGTCACCCGCTCCGGCTCGCGGGTGAACGATTCCCAGGCCCGCAACCGGGCGTCCACGAACGCCGGGTTCCCCCAGGCCTCGGTGAGTTGCGCGCGGGCCGTCTCCGGTTCCAGTTCCTCCCAGCGCACCTCGGTGCCGGTCTCCTCGCCGATGATCCGCGCGAGGTCGGCCTGGGCGATCGACTCGGGGCCGGTGATCACGTACTTGGCGCCGTCGTGGCCCTTCTCGGTGAGCGCCGCGACGGCCACGTCCGCGATGTCCCGCTCGTGGATCAGCGAGCGGCGCGCCGCGCCGTACGGCCAGCGGACGACGCCCTGGCGCACCTGGTCGGCCCAGTGGAGCGTGTTGCCCGCGAAGTCGATGGCCCGGACGAAGGTCCAGCGCAGGCCGGACTTGCGGATCAGCCGCTCGACCTCCTGGTGGTGGACCACGGGCTGCTCGTCGTCCGCGAGATCGGCCACGTCCGTCGACAGGTAGACGACGTGCTCGGCGTGTTCCGCGATCAGCTCCACGACCCGCGGCTGCACGGGGATCGCGGGCCACATCAGGTAGACGCTCGCCACCCCGCCGCTCAGCGCGGCCACCAGGCTCTCCGGCGCGGCCAGGTCACCCCGTACCACCTCCACCCCCGGAGGCAGTGCCGCCGACGCGCCGTCCCGCACCAGGGCCCGTACCGCGTAACCGCGTTCGGCCAGCCCGGCCACCACGTGCCTGCCCACACTGCCGTTCGCGCCGATCACCAGAATCCTGTCCATGCCGGTCCGAACACCTGGCGGGGCCGCCCTATGCCCGATGGCTGACGGCTGGTCACGTGCTCGACCGGCCCCTCCGCGCGACGGCCCGACCGGGCCGGGGCGGTGGAGCCGGCCGCCCGATCCGGCCGCCCGATCCGCGCGCCCCTGTCCACGCGCCCTGTCCACGCGCCCGGTCCACGCGCCCGGTCCGCGCGCCCGAGCCGTGCCGCGTCAGCCCGTCACGCGCACCACGTACTTGCCGGTGGCCCGGCCCTCCTGCATCGCGTCGTGCGCGGCCGGTACGGCCTCCAGGCCCGGCAGTTCGGTGAGCGGGATGCTCAGGCCGCTGTTCGCCTGGAGGTCGAGGGCGGTGCGGATGGCACGGGCGAGGCGTTCGGGGGCGGTGGCGGCGAGGAAGCGGTGGCTGAAGCCGGTGACGGAGAGGTTTCCGGCCATCAGGCGTCCGAGCGGGGGCAGGTCGTCGACGGCGCCGCCGCCCGCGTTGCCGAACAGGACGATCCGGCCGCCGGGTGCGGTGACGTCGAGGTCGAGCTCCAGCGCGGCGGTGCCCAACGGGTCCAGCACCAGGTCGACGCCCCGACCGCCGGTGGCGGTGCGGATGGCGTCGGCGAGCTCCGCGTCGCGGGCGAAGACGTGGTCGTAGCCCTGCCCGGCCGCGCTCGCCGCCTTCTCCGGGCGTCCGACCGTGCCGATCAGCGTGCCGCCGCCACCGAGCAGCGGGACCAGCTGGGCGATCGCGCTGCCGATGCCGCCGCCGGCCGAGTGCACCAGGACGGTGTCCCCGGTGGTCAGCCGGCCCGCGTCGGTCAGCAGCAGGACGGCGGTCGCGAGGCCGAGCGGGGCGGCCGCCGCGGCGCCGAGTGCGAGGCCGTCCGGGACCGGAACCGTGAGCACGGCCTCGGCGACGACCACCTCGGCCAGTCCGCCGCCGACCGGCGCGGCCGCCACCCGGTCGCCGACCGCGAGGCCGGTGACGCCCTCGCCGAGCTCCCGGACCGTCCCGGCCACCTCCTTGCCCGGCCGGTACGGCCACCCGGAGGCGTAGGCGGCGTCGCCGCGGCGGGTCATCACGTCCACGAAGTTCAGCCCGGCCCAGGCGACGTCGATCGACACCTGGCCGGGGCCGGGGTGCGGTGTCCCGATCTCCTGGACCTCGGAGTTCTCGGCTCCTCCGGGTGCGGTCATCACCAGTGCGCGCACGGTCGTGCCCCCTCGACTACGATGTTCGACGAACGGCGAAACTGCCGTCGGTGCCATTGCTACCACGCACTTTCGACGGATGTCGAACATCGCAGATGGGAGGTTGGTCATGCCTCGCAGTACCCGCCGTCGGCCGGAGCTCTCGCACCCCGCTCCCGAGGAGATCGACCTCTACGACGTCCTGCACGCGCTGTCCGACCCGACCCGGATGACCATCGTCCGGATCCTGCGCAGCGAACCGGAACGGGCCTGCGGCACCTTCCCGGTGGACGTCGCGCCCTCCACCCTCAGCCACCACTTCAAGGTGCTGCGCGAGTCCGGCGTGATCACCCAGCGCGAGGAGGCCAACCGCCGGTTCTCCGCGCTGCGCGTGGTCGACCTGGAGCGGCGCTTCCCGGGGCTGCTCGACACGGTCCTCGCCGCGCTCGCCCGCAACGACGGGGCCGCACAAGGGGCGTGAGCCCGGCCGCGAGGGGGCCGCACAAGGGGCGTGAGCCCGGCCGCGAGGGGGACGGGATCAGCGCAGCCGCGAGGAGGAGAGGATCGACGCCAGGTGCGCCACCACCATCCCCCAGGTGATCACCGTGATCCCGGCGAGCGCCGCCCGCGTCGCGCCGAGGTGGCCCAGCCCGGCGTCGACCGCGGCCGCCGCCAGCAGCACCAGGGAGGCCTCGATGCCGTTCGTCACCCGGTGGATCTTGAATATCGAGGCGAGCCGGCGGGCCGTCGCGATGCCCTGGGACCGCGGCTGGGTGGACTCCTCGTCCGCCGGCGGCCGTCCGCTGCGCGCGCGGGCCACGTCCACCAGGTCCGTCGAGGCCTTCAGCAGCACCACGCCCAGCGCGGCGGCCAGGCCCGCCGACACCCACAGCTCCGACCCGCCGCGGGCCGCCCGCACACCCGCACCGATCATCAGCGCGGCGTCCGCCAGGTAGGCGCCGAGCCGGTCCACGTACACTCCGGCCATGCTGAACTGGCGCTTCCAGCGGGCCACTTCGCCATCGACGCAGTCGAAGAGCAGGAACAGCTGGAACAGCACCGCCGCCAGCACGGCCCCGGTCAGCCCGGGGATCAGCAGGGCCGCGCCGCCGCCGACCCCGCACACCACCATCACCCAGGTCAGGGTGTTCGGCGAGACCGAGGTCCGCACCAACTGCCGGGTGGTGCGCAGCGAGACCGCCCGCATGTACAGCCGGCCGGCCCAGTGCTCCCCGTTGCGGCTCTGCAGCTTGGCCTGCGGCTGGCACACCTCGCGCAGCTCGGCGAGTGCCGGAGCAGCCACCATGACGACATCCCTCCACCTGTCCCGAAACGATCACCACAGGCTACGGCCTCCGAAACGCCGCTCGGACCCGCCCCTTCCCGGGCGAAGCGGGGTGGTGGACGGGCGGGCGGAGCGCCGGTGGCGGAGGCAGCCGGGCGACGGTGACGGGGACGGCGGGAGCGGCGGTGCGGAGACCGGTGGGCCGGGGGTGAGCGGTCGAAAATCGGTGGGCGCCCCGAAGCGCCCCGGGCTAGGCTTCGCGGGCCCACCGGAACCCGAGCCCCGGGGCCGATCGCCCGTCCCGCACACCGGTCGCCGCACGCCGGTTGACGCGGTCCGAGCGGTCCGACGAGGTCCGACGCCGCCCCCGGAGCGGAACGAGGAGCGCAGAGCCATGGCGACCACCAGCGCCGCACCGCACGGCCCCGACCTGTCCCGCCTCCTGGACGACCACCGGCCGCAGGGCCCGGTGGAGACCGCCGACCTCGCCCGGGCCCGCGCCCTGGTCGGCGCCCCCGACCCGTGGGACCGGAGCACCCCGCTGCACTTCACCGCCTCCGCCCTGATCGTCCACCCGCCGACCCGCCGGGTCCTGTTGCGCTGGCACGTCCGCCAACAGGCCTGGTTGCAGGTCGGCGGCCACGGCGACCCGGGGGAGACCCTGCCGCTGGACATCGCGCTGCGCGAGGGGCTGGAGGAGACCGGCCTGACGGACCTCACGCCGTGGCCCGACGCCGCGCTCGTCCACCTCGCCGTGGTGCCCGTCCCGGCCTCGCCCGTCGAACCCGCCCACGAGCACGCCGACCTGCGTTTCCTGCTGGCCACCGGTACGCCGGACGACGCCCGCCCGGAGAACCCGGCCTCCCCGCTGGAGTGGCTGGGCATCGAGGAGGCCAGGAAGCGGACCACCGAGGAGAACCTCCGCGAGACCCTCGACCGGGCCGCCCGCCTGCTCTCCTGAGCCGGCCTCCCGCCCCGCCGCGCACCCCGCGCCGTGCCTCCGTTCCACCGTGCCCCCGCGCCGTGCCGCCGTTCCGCCGCGCCCCCGCGTCCGTCCCGTCCCTCCCCGTTCCCGCCCCGTCCGCCGGAAGGCCCCGATGCACACCGACCAGGTCCTCATCTTCGACGCCGATGACACGCTCTGGGAGAACAACGTCCTCTTCGAGCGGGTCATCGACAACTTCCTGGACTGGGCCGCCGACCCGGGCCGACGGGAGGCGGCCCGGGCCCTGCTCGACCGGATCGAGGCCGCCAACGCCGCCGCGCTCGGCTACGGCGCGACCGTCTTCCGGCAGAGCCTCGTGGACTGCCTCCGGCAGCTGCGCGCCGACCGCGCCCCCACCACCGAAGAGCTGGCCCGGATCGACGAACTGCTCGTCCCGCTGACCGACCGCGGCGCGGTCGAGCTGATCCCGGGCGTCGCCGACACCCTGGCCGCGCTCGCCGAACGCCATCACCTGCTGCTGCTCACCAAGGGCGACCAGGTCGAGCAGCGCACCAAGGTGGCGGCCTCCACGATCGACCACCACTTCCGCGGCATCCACATCGTGGCCGAGAAGACGGTCCACACCTACCGGCGGCTCGCCGCCGAGCTCGGCCTCGACCCTGGGCGGACCTGGATGATCGGCAACTCGCCCAAGTCCGACATCGCCCCCGCCCGCCGGGCCGGGCTGCGCACGGTGTTCATCCCGCACGAGCACACCTGGGTGCTGGAGCACGAGGAGATCGGCCCGGACGAGGTGACGCTGCAGCTCAAGGCCTTCCCGGAGCTGCTGGGCCACTTCTGACGGCTCCGCCGGTGCACCCCGCGGGACCGCCGGGACCCGCGGGGAACCCGCCCGGCTCCCGGGCGGGACGACGCCGGACCCGTCAGACCGCGAGGGCCGTCGCCGGGGCGGCCACCCCGCCCCGGTAGAGCCAGGCCCGCTCGGCGGCGGACCACACGCTGGTGGTCAGCAGGTAGAGCGCGGCGGCCACCGGCACCAGCACCGCGAACAGCACCGAGGCGAACGAAAGGTACGGCAGCACCGCCGCGCCCGGCTGCGGGGTGGTCTGCGCCGCCGGCGCCGCCGCCGCACGCCGCACCCGGCGGTAGTTGACGTACCCGACCGCCGCCAGCCCGGCGTACAGCAGCCCGATCACCGCGAACTGCCCGGCGCCGTGCGCGTTCCCGGCGTGCAGGCCCAGCGGCACCCCGAACAGGGTGTGGTCCAGCAGGTCGTTCGGCGTGGTGAAGAGCCGGTACATCACCGAGAAGAAGGGGATCTGCACCAGCATCGGCAGGCATCCCGCGAACGGTGACACCTGCTCCTTCCGGTACAGCTCGGCGAGCGCCTCGCGTGCCTTCTCCGGGTCCTTCTTGTGCTTCCTGTTCAGTTCGGCGACCTTCGGCGCGAGCTTCGCGCGGGCCTTCTCCCCGCGTGCCGCCGCGCGCGCCAGCGGGTGGAGGCAGAGCCGGACGGCGAGGACGAACAGGACGATCGCCAGCGCGGTCGGCAGTACGTGCGCGAAGGCGGAGACCGCGGCGTGGGCGACGGCGACGGCCGGGTCGAGAACAGCGAGAACGGACATGGTGAAGCGAGCCCTCCGGGGTCTCAGGAAACGAGTGATCGGCGGAGGACGGCCGCGAAGGTCGTACGCGCGAAGACGAAACGTACGAGGGAACCTGCGGGCAGGTGCGAGCCGCGCGCCTCGACGGCGCGGGCCCTGCGGATCTACGCGGCCGCCGGGGCCGCTCCGGGCGCCCTGGGACGTCGCCTGCCCCGGGCGTCCGGATCACGCTGCGGAAGGAACGCCGTACCGAAGGCCCGACGGCGCAGCACTCCGCTGCGCACCACCGCGGGCGCCCGTGCGCCCGACAGCCGCGCCCCGGCCAGTGCCCCCGCGACCGCTCCGGCGACCAGCACCACGGCCGCCACGGCGGCGACGGACGCCAGCGCGCCGCCCTCGGTCACCAGCTCCCCGGTCAGCACCCGGAGCAGCCCCAGCAGCATCGCGACGACGCCCATGGCCCGCTCCCTTCGGTGTGTTCCCGGTTCCTGACGTTCAGCAGGACGATCCTACGGCCTGGCGGGTTCCCGTTCCGCCGCCCGGTGCTGTAGCCAGCGGTGCTACGCGGGGCTACCGTGGATCCATGAAGACGATTACCCAGCGGGAGTTCCGGAACAACTCCGCCGCGGTGATGGACGCGGTGGAGGCGGGCGAGACCTTCCACATCACCAGGAACGGGGTCGAGGTCGCGGAGCTCCGGCCGGTGTCGGGGCGGCGCCGGCTCAGCGCGGAGGAGCTGGTGGCGCGGCACGTGAAGCTGCCGCGGGTGGACTACCAGCAGCTGCGCAAGGAGGCCGAGGAGTACTTCGGGCCCGAGGAACTGGTCGGGGACGAGGGCGACGACCCGTTCGAGCGGCCGCGTGGCTGAGCGCCGAAGGGCGTCCCGGCGGCGGCCGGCCGGGGTGCTGGACACCTGCGTGTACATCGACCTGGCGCTGCTCAACCCCGCCGACCTGCCGGCCGTGCCGGAGCTGACCGCGATCACCTTCGCCGAACTGCAGCAGGGCGTCTCGATGGCGCGGGACCCGGTCAGCCGCGCGGCCCGGCTGGAGGTGCTGGGCGCGGCGATGGCCGACTTCGACCCGCTGCCCTTCGACGCCGCGGCCGCCGCCCGCTACGGGACGCTGGTCACCCTGACCATCGCCGCCGGACGGCAGCCGCGCCCGCGCCGGATCGACCTGATGATCGCCGCCGTCGCGTCCGCCCACGGGCTGCCGCTGTACACCCGCAACGTGTCGGACTTCCGGGGCCTGGGCTCGGCGGTGGAGGTCATCGGGGTGTGAGGGCGGCCGGCGCGGCCGGCCGGTCCGGGCCGCCGGTCAGTCCAGCCGGACCGTCGTGCCCGTGGCCGCCGAGGCGCGCGCGGCCTCCAGGACGGCGAGGGCGGCCACCGCGTCGCGCGGGTCCACCGGGGGCGGGGTCCCGGGGGTGGCCAGGGCGGCGGCGATGCCGGCGTAGAAGGCCGGGTAGTCGCCCGGGTCGGTGGGCAGCGGGACCGGGGCCTCGTCGCTGCCCAGGGTGCCGTACAGCTCGGGCCGGTCGGCGCCCCACGGCCGGGTGCCGTCGGGGCGCAGGCCCGCCCGGAGGTCGGCTTCCTGGGGGTCCATGCCGTGTTTGACGTACCCGGCGGTGTCGCCGAGCACCCGGAGCCGGGGGCCGACCAGCGGGGTGATCGCGCTGGTCCACAGGTGCGAGCGGGTGCCGGAGGCGTGGGTGAGCGCGAGGAAGGCGTCGTCGTCCACCACCGCTCCGTCGCGGCGCACGTCGATCTCCGCGTACACCGTCTCGACCGGCCCGAACAGCGTCAGCGCCTGGTCCACCAGGTGGCTGCCCAGGTCGTAGAGAGTGCCGCCGACCTCGGCCGGGTCGGCCAGCTCGCGCCAGCCCGGCTTGGGCTTGGGGCGGAAGCGCTCGAAGCGGGACTCGAAGCGGTGCACCCGGCCGAGCGCGCCGCCGCGCACCAGTCGGCTCGCGGTGAGGAAGTCGCCGTCCCAGCGCCGGTTCTGGAAGACCGAGAGCAGGACGCCCCGGTCCTCGGCGAGCCGGCACAGCTCCAGCGCCTCGGCGGCCGTGGCGGCCAGCGGCTTGTCCACCACCGTGGCCAGGCCCGCCTCCAGGGCGGTGCGGGCGAGCGGGGCGTGGGTGCGATTGGGGGAGGCGATGACGACCAGGTCCAGCGCGTCCCGGTCGGCGAGCAGCTGCTCGGGGGTGTCGACGGCGCGGGCGTCGGGGTGTTCGCGCCGCAACTGCTCGCGGCGCTCCGGGTTGGCGGTGACCACGGCGTCCAGCCGCAGCCCCGGCGTGGTGGCGATGAGCGGGGCGTGGAAGGCGGAGCCGGCCAGGCCGTAGCCGATCAGGCCGACGCGCAGCGGCCGGTCGGGCAGGAGGCGGGAGGTCTGCGGGTTCATGCCGCCTACTCAATCACGAGGCGCCCGGTTGCTCCCGGTTTCCGCCGGGCGGCCACCGCGTCCGCCGGGTGGGACGTACTGCCGTCGGCCAGACGTGCGGATTAGGCTGTGCCGCGTCAGGGCCCACGCACGACGCAAGACGTTGCAACACTTCGGGAGACACGCACGTGGCAGACCGCAAGCCCATCGAGTCCTGGCTGACCGACATGGACGGCGTCCTCATCCACGAGGGCACGCCGATCCCCGGCGCGGAGGAGTTCCTGCGCAGGCTGCGGGAGTCCGGCAAGCCCTTCCTGGTCCTCACCAACAACTCGATCTACACCCCGCGCGACCTCAGCGCCCGGCTGGCCGGGATGGGCCTGGAGGTGCCGGAGGAGTGCATCTGGACCTCCGCCCTGGCCACCGCGAAGTTCCTCGCGGGCCAGCGCCCGAACGGCACCGCCTACGTGATCGGCGAGGCCGGGCTCACCACCGCGCTGTACCAGGCCGGTTACGTCCTCACCGACAACAACCCCGACTACGTGGTCCTCGGCGAGACCAGGACCTACTCCTTCGAGGCGCTCACCAAGGCGATCCGCCTGATCAACCAGGGCGCCCGGTTCATCTGCACCAACCCGGACGAGACCGGCCCCTCCACGGAGGGCGTGCTGCCGGCCACCGGCTCGGTCGCGGCCCTGATCACCAAGGCGACCGGCGTCGACCCGTACTTCGTCGGCAAGCCGAACCCGCTGATGATGCGCGAGGCGCTGAACACCGCCGGCGCCCACTCGGAGACCGCCGTGATGATCGGCGACCGGATGGACACCGACATCGTCGCGGGCATGGAGGCCGGCATGGAGACCATCCTGGTGCTCACCGGGCTGACCTCCGCCGTCGACATCGAGCGCTTCCCGTACCGGCCGACCCGGGTGGTCAAGTCGATCGCGGACCTGGTCGACCTGGTCTAGCCTCTGCGGTGCTGTCGCGAGCCCCGTCCCGGCCGTGCGCCGGGGCGGGGCCGCTGCGTTGCGCGGGTCGTGGTCGTGGTCGTGGTCGAGCTCGTGGTCGTGGTCGTGGTCGTGGTCGCGGGGTGGGAGGCAGGCGCGGATGGGTACGGCGGGGGAGGCGCAGGGGGCGGGAGAGAAGCGGGTCACCTGGGCGGAGCTCTACTTCGACCTGGTGTTCGTCTTCGCGATCACCCAGGTCTCCGGGCTGCTGCACCACCAGCACGACCCCACCGGCCTGGTCCGGGCGCTGGTGGTGTTCGTGCCGGTGTACTGGTGCTGGGTCGGCACCACCGTGCAGGCCAACATCCGGGACGTGGACAACCCGCGTGACCGCCTGGGCATCCTGCTGGTCGGCCTGGCCGGGCTGTTCATGGCGCTCGCCATCCCGGGCGCGTACGGCCGGCGGGGACTGCTGCTGGGCGCCGCCTACTGGCTGGCCCGGGTGGTGCTGCTGCTCCTGCTGGTCCGCATCCCCGGTGTCTGGCGCGGCCCGTACGGGGTGGGCGTGCTGGTCAGCGGGCCGTTGCTGCTGGTCGGCGGACTGCTGCCGGACGGGCCGCGGCCGGCGCTGTGGGCGGTGGCCGCGTGCTGCGACCTCGCCGCGCCGCTGGTGTTCCGGCGGCGGCTCGCGCAGGTGGCGTACCACCCGGCGCACATGCCGGAGCGGTTCGGGCTGTTCCTGCTGGTGGCGCTCGGCGAGTCGATCGTCGGGATCGGCGCCCCGGCCGCCGCCGCCCGACTGGACGCGGCAGAACTCGCCGCCGTCGCCGCGGCGTTCACCATCTCGGCGGGCCTGTGGTGGCAGTACTTCGTGTTCGCGGCCGACGCGATGCGGCACGCCGTCGAGGTGACCGACTCGCGGCGGGACGTCGTGCGGCGGATCTTCCAGTACGGGCACCTGGCGCTGGCTGCCGGGGTGATCGCGGTCGCGGTCGGCTTCGCGGAGACGGTCGCCGGGCCCCGGCAGGCGCTCGGCGGCGGGTCGGTGGCGCTGCTGTACGGGGGCTGCGCGCTCTACCTGCTGACCTTCGGCTACACCCGGTGGATGATGTTCCGTCAGGTCTCGACCACCCGGATCCTTGCGGCGGTGGTGGTGCTGGGCCTGCTGCCCGCGGTGGTGCGGCTGCCGGCGCTGGCGGTGCTGGGGACGCTGGCGGGGCTGCTGGTGGTCCTCAACGCGGTGGAGCACGCCCGGGTGGTGCGGGCCGCGGCCGCTGCTCCGCGCACAGCTCCCGCTGCGGGCCCGGCCGGCGCTGCGGACGCCGGTCCGGCCGCGGGTCCGGCCGCGGGCCCGGTCGGCGCGGCGGCCGCGGGCTCGGACGCCGCTGCGGCGGGTGCTCCGGACCGCCGGGCTGCTTCCGTGGAGTGAGCTGTCAGTGGGGCTGTGTAGCGTTCGGTGTGTAAGAGGGCAGGCGGCGCGGCAGCCGCGGTGTGGGAGGTAGAAGTCGTGACGGACACGGTCGAGGCGGACACGGTCGGGGCGGGCGTGGTCGAGGCCGGCGCTGGTGGCGGGCTGGAGCTGCCCGAGTCCTGGCGCGGGGTGCTCGGCGCCGAGACGGAGAAGCCGTACTTCGCGGCGCTGGAGGCCTTCGTGGCGGCCGAGCGCGCGCAGCACCAGGTGTTCCCGCCGAGCGGCCAGGAGTTCGCCGCGCTGGAGGCCACCCCGTACGAGAAGGTCCGGGTGCTCGTCCTCGGCCAGGACCCGTACCACGACGACGGCCAGGCGCACGGGATGAGCTTCTCGGTGCTGCCCGGGACGAGGACGCCCCCCTCGCTGCGCAACATCTTCAAGGAGCTGCACGCCGACCTCGGCGTCCCGACGCCGGACAACGGCTACCTGATGCACTGGGCGGAGCAGGGCGTGCTGCTGCTCAACGCGGTGCTCACGGTCCGCGCCCACGAGGCCAACTCGCACAAGGCGAAGGGCTGGGAGAAGTTCACCGACGCGGTGATCAAGGCGGTGAGCGCGCGTGAGGAGCCGGTGGTCTTCGTGCTGTGGGGCAACTACGCCAAGAAGAAGCTGCCGCTGATCGACACCTCCAGGCACGTGGTGGTGCAGGGCGCGCACCCGTCGCCGCTGTCCGCCAAGCTGTTCTTCGGCAGCCGGCCGTTCTCGCAGATCAACGCGGCACTGGAAGGCTTCGGCGGTGAGCCGATCGACTGGCGGGTGCCGGACCTGAACCAGAGCTGACGCCGGGCCCGGAGCAGGGCTGACGCCGGATCCGAAGCGGGGTTGACGCCGGACCCGTGGGCCCGGGGGGCCCCCCGCGGCCCGGCCCCCGTGGCGGGGGGCGGGCGGGGGGGGGCGACAGAAGGGAAGTA
>NZ_JBEPAK010000197.1:0-13222 GCF_040298565.1 Kitasatospora sp. NPDC001539
GCCTGATCGCCCACGGCGTCTGGAACGGAGCGAGCGCCGTCGCGCTGACCCTCGGCCCGCTGATCGCCGCCACGCGTCTGGGTCTCGGCCGGTCCGGGTTCCGGAGCGGTCGCCCGGGCGGTCTCCGGGATCGTGGCTGTCATCGGAGCCCCCCTCAGCGGCCGAGGATCAGGTTGAACGGCGTCTGCTTGCCCACGTTGATCGTGGCGGTGACGGCGACCTGGGTGCCGAGCGGGTTCGGCGGCCCGCTCTGCGAGGTCCAGGAGTAGCCGGTCGGGGTGTTCGGGTCGGGCGTCAGCTCGACGACGACCAGCCGGGGCGCCTCCTTGCCGAGGAAGCGCTGGGCGGCGAGCTCGCCGCCCACGAGGCCGGAGACGGCCTCCTTGGTGAGCGCGTACGGGCTGACCGAGCTGACGGTGCCGCGCAGCAGGCCGAAGGCGCCGGCCGGGGTGGTGGAGACGTTGAGGTCCACCTGGTCGCCCGGCTCGAGCCCGACGGTGCGGGTGGCGGGCACGAAGACCATCGCGACCACGCCCTCCTGGGGGTCGTCGATCCGCTCGACCGACACCACCGGCGAGCCGGGGGAGACCACCTGGCCGTCGGTGACCGACAGGCCGACCACCCGCCCGCCGAACGGGCTGGTGATCTCCCGGCTGCGGCCCTCGGCGTCCTCCACCCGGGCCACCGACTGGCCCTGCTTGACCTGGTCGGAGGGCTTGGCGAGCACGGTGCGCACCATGCCGCCGTACGGGCTCTGGATCATCGCGGTGCCGTGCGGGCGGGTGAGCAGCCCGGGGGCGTCCACGGTGATCGGGATGTTCCCGGCGAAGGTCCACAGCAGCGCCGCCGCCATGGTGATCATCACGACGAACAGGGCGATCCAACCCCGCGGCGCGGCGAGCAGGGTGGGCGAGTCGAGCTCGTCCGGCTCGCGCATCCGCTGCAGGGCCTTGAAACGGAACTTCATCGTCTGGCTTCTCTCCGTGGGACGCCGACGTCCTGGCGCAGCGTCGGGGGCCGGCTGCCGACGACCAGCTCGCCGACGCTGCCCTCGGTGAAGTAGTCGAGGCCGCTGGCCGCGGCGAAGTCGGCCGCGTCGCCGCCGCCGAGGCCGCAGACCGCGAGGTCCATGGCCGTGCCGACCAGGTAGAGGGTCTGGTAGAGGGCGCCGACGTGCTTGAGGATCAGCGGGTAGGCGACCGTCTCGTACTTCCACATCACCCGGCCGAAGCGCGCGGTGACCAGCAGCACCACCTGGGGGTCGCTCGGCATCAGGCTGGACTCGCGGGCGTTCTTCACGAGTTGGGCGGTCGCCGCGCTGGGCGCGCTGACCAGCTCCAGTTCGTGCCGGTCGGTCGCGTAGTGCCACAGGCCCGGCTCCAGCCCGGCGCAGGAGGTCACCAGCGGGTACACCTCCAGCTCGTGCACCGCGCCGCCGCTCGGGTACGGCCGGTCGGCCAGCTCCTGGCCGTCGCCGCCGGTGAAGGTCTGCCGCCGGCGCATGCTGCGGTAGAGCAGCTCGCCGAGCTGCTCCAGCGTGATCGGCGCCTGCTCGTCGTGGTCGCGCACCGAGCGGCGCTGCTCCAGCACCTCGGTGAACGGCCGGTCGGTGCGGGCGAGCTCGTCGAGGTCCGGGACGGGCAGGGCGACCTTCTCGCCCGGGAAGGGCGCCGGTGAGGCCGGCTCCGGGGCGAAGCGGTCGCCGAACCGGTAGGTGCCGCCGTACCCGGCGACGGAGGTCGGCCGGCGGGTGCGGGAGTGGAACGCGAGGTCGGCGGCCTGCCACTGGGCGAAGCGCTGCTCCTCGGCCTCCGGCTCCGCGCCGGGCGCGCCGTACGCCAGCAGCCCGGCCGCGGCGAACAGCCGCAGGGTCTGCCGGACGGCGTCCAGCGGCAGGCCGCCGGGCAGTTGGGCGAGCGCGGCGGGGCTGGTCCAGCCGGCCAGCGCGGCCAGCAGACCGGCCGCCCGGGTGGTCAGCTGGACGGCCAGCGGGCTGCCGGGGGCGCGCACCAGCAGCGCGCCGTCCTCGACCGCGGCGGAGGCGAAGCGGGACAGCTTCACCTGCCCGGTCGGGTCCGGGGTGGGCCCCGGCTCGGCGGCTCCCCGGCCGATCGGCCGCAGCCGGGCCAGCGGCTCGTCCGCGGTGCCGGTCACCAGGTGGACGGAGTGCTCCAGCAGCCCGGCCGTCCCGAGCCGGCGCCGGGTCAGCTGCCAGCGCAGCAGGCCGGCGTCGCCGTCCCGGGCCGCGACCAGGGCGGCCAGCTCCTCCTCGGTCTGCTCCCCGGCGGCCAGCGCGGCGACGGCCTCCAGGGCACCGGGCGCGAGGTCGGGCAGGTTCAGCGCGCCGACCGGCGCGGTCAGCCGGACGGCCTTGGGGCCGAGCGGGGCGAACGCGCCGTCCGGGCGCAGCCGCAGCCGGCGCACCGTACGGGCGGCCGCGGCCAGATGGATGCCGTCGGGGCCGGTGGTCGCGGTGGGCCCCGCGGCTCCGGCGGTTCCGGCGGTTCCGGCGGCTACGACGCTCCCGGCGCTCGCGGTGGCCCCGGCGGTTCCGGTGGTCTCGGTGGTCTCGGTGGTCATGGCGTCAGTACCCGGCCGTTCTAGAAGAAGACGTTCTTCGGGTTGAGCTGCTCCTCGGTGTGCGGAGCGGCCAGCCGGCCCATGCGCACCGGCACGTCGTACAGCCGGCCGGGGGCCAGCCGGCGCCAGAAGTGGCGCATGCCGGGGGCGATCACCTTGACCACGGCGAGGTCGAGGTCGGGGCGGCTCTGGTCGAGCACGATCACCTCGACGCCGGCCCGGGCGGCGCGCTCGACGCAGTCCCGGACGTGCCCGGCCAGGTCGTCACCGGTGAGCGGCGCGAAGTCGGCCAGGGTGCTGGCGGGCTGCGCGCGGTCGGGCAGCAGCCAGGGCTCCCCGGCGACCGTCGCCGTCCGGCACCACTCCAGGGTCTCCAGGTCGTCGGTGCGGTAGAGGGTGTTGCCGTCCTCGTCGCGGCGGTCCACGAACGGCAGGAACTGGTTGACCTCGGTCAGCGCGCGGATCGCGGCGATCTTCGGGTCCGGGTGGGCGCCGAAGCCGACCATGATGTCCTCGACCTCGTGCTTGCGCCGGGACACCGCGGCGAACACCGGCACGCCGAGGTCGGAGGTGAGGTCCAGCACCCACAGCTCGCGGTCCACCGAGGCGTAGAAGGCGCGCATGGTGTCCACGTACGGGTCGTTCAGCGAGTCGAGGTCGAACTCGGGCTGGGCGAGCCGGTTGTACCACCACAGGGCGACCGCGTCGCGCTCGATGACCTCGCAGAAGCCCTGGAGGATCGCCTCCTCCAGGGTGTTGCCGCTGGCGCAGCCGTTGGAGTCGCCGACGCAGTAGAAGTGCTGCTGGAGGTCCGGGTGGCCGTACCACGCGTAGCCGGAGGGGACGAGCCGCTCCTCGTCGTGGGTGAGCGACCAGGCGCGCGACCAGTCCAGCTCGGCGTCGACCGGGAACGGGTCGGGCACCAGGTGCAGCCGGTGCTTGGGGTCGGCGTTCCACTCGGCGCGGCCGGCGAACTGGGCCTCGGAGAACTGCAGCAGGGTGTCCATGTGGACGGCGACGGCCGGGTCGAGGTCGCGGTAGGCGGCGCGGACGACGGGCTCCTCGCCGCGCCAGACCGCCGAGTAGCGCTCGATGGCCTCGCAGATCGCGCTGACCTTGGCCTGGATCTCGGAGCGGCCCTTGCCGCCGCTCTGGCCGCGCATGTTGCGGCGCAGCAGGTCCATGTTGTCGTTGACCATGGCGAAGTTGTGGCCGGCGGTGAAGCTGTAGGTGATGCCGTTGCCGGTGTCCTCGTGCGCGCCGAGGCGGGTGATCGCGCCCAGGTGGGGGCTGATGTGGTGCTTCAGCCGGTCGTAGGTGACCTGCGGAGCCTGGACGCGGTAGCCGCCGTCGGTGGTGTGCCGGGCGGGGCTGGGCTGGAGCACGACCTTGGGGCTGCGCTCGGTGAGCAGCGCCGGGTCGCCGCAGCTGGGGCACTGGGGCTGGCGGACCAGGGTGTGCTCGGTGGTCTGCAGGGTGTTGAGGTCGAGGGTGACCATCGTGCCGGACAGCGCGGAGCAGCAGCCGTCGGCCAGGATGCGGGCGGTCTCGGTGGCCAGCAGCTGGGCGGCCATCGCCGGGCCGGCCGGGATCGCGGCGCGCATCGGGTGCAGCGGCACGGTCTCGCCGCGCTTGCCGGCCAGGTAGCGCTCGACCTGCCGGTTGCCGCTGATCCGCTGGGCGAGGCAGGTCCAGCAGCCGGTCTCGCCGGGGCGCAGCAGCGGGCCGAGCCAGGGGGAGGTGCCGGTGGGCTTGGCGAGCAGCCAGGGGCGGCCGTCGGCCAGCCGGGCGGTGTTCAGCCGCTCCAGGGCGGGGGCCAGGTAGTCGTCGGTCAGCGCGATCACCAGGGTGTCCGGACCGGCGGCGACCGCCGCGTCCTCGGTGACGGCGCGGGCCCGCAGGCCGGTGCCGGCCAGCGCGTCGACCAGCGGGGCGGCCTCGGCGGCGCCGAGGGCCAGCACCAGCAGCTCGGTGGCCCGGGCGGCTTCGAGGGCGACGGCCGGGTCGACGCCCTGGGCGTCCCAGTAGGCGAGCACGTGGTCGGGCAGGTCGGGCCGGCCCTCGGCGAGGTGCCCGGCCGCCTCGTAGCGGCGCAGCGCGGTCAGCGCCTGGCCGAGCGGGACCTCGGTGGCCAGCTCCTGGAGGATCTCGGCGACGGTGCGCCGTCCGTCCAGGTAGGGCAGGAGGCGCACCGCGGCGGCTCCCGGGACGAGGTAGTCCTGCCCCTCTCCGAGCAGGAAGACCTTTTCTCCCACCGTCTCGGTGAGGAAATGGGCCTTGAGCCGCGGACGCTCCATAAGTCATCCCCCTGGGTTCACAAGTTCGTTGCGAATATTCGAACACGGCGTCAAAAGAGATGTACATACTGCATATTCGGCAACGCGGCGGAGTTACGCATCGCGCGGAATTACGTATTCCGGGCCGCCGGTACGTAGGGCCGTACGTATTTGCCCCGAGCGTTGACACGCGGGTCGGGAGGGCGATACTTGTGTGTCCGCGGGAAGGTGTCGACGGGGGGTTGCGGTGCCGACTGGAGTTTTGCTGCACCGGGAAACGGAGCTGGCCGAGCTGGCCCGGGCGGTGGCCGGCGCGGCGGCCGGGCGGGCCGCGGTCGTGCTGGTCAGGGGCTCGCGGGGGATCGGGAAGAGCGCGCTGCTGCGGGCCGCGCTGGCGCGAATACCGGGCGAGGCGGTGGTGCTGCGGGCCCGATGTCACGACAACGAGCGGGACTTTCCGTACGGTGTGGTGCGTCAGCTCTTCGACCCCTTCATGCGCATGACAAACGGCCGGGCGGCCACCGCGCAATTCCCCGGCGAATCGCCCGGCGAATTCCTCGCGGAAGCCCTCCCGGCGGACACCGAAAACGCCGGGAACGGGCGCGAGCGGATCCTGAACAGCCTTTTCCACGCGGCCCGTTCACTCACCTCCCGGACCCCGGTGGTGATGGCCGTGGACGATCTCCACCTGGCCGACGAGGAGTCCCGCCAGTGGTTCTCCTACCTCGCCCGCCGCCTCGACGGCCTGCCCGTCCTCCTGCTCGCCACCACCGCCGACGAGGCCGAGGACCCGCTGGCCGCCGAACTCGGCGCCCTCGGCCACGCCCGCACCCTCACCCCCGGCCCGCTCTGCGACAGCTGCGTGGCCGAACGGGTCGCCGAGGAGTTCGACGCACCGGTCGACCCTGAGCTGGCCGCCGTCTGCCACAACCTCTCCCGCGGCAACCCGCTGGTGCTGGAGGAACTGACCGCCCGCCTGGTCGCCGCCCGGGTCTCGGCCGGCTCCCCCGACCTCGCCACCGTGCTGCGGATCGGCGCCGGCACCCTCGCCGACACCACCCTCAGCTGGCTGCGGCGCAGCCACCCCGGGGCCGCCGAACTGCTCACCGCCCTCGCCGTGCTCGGCGCCGACGCCGACCTTGCCACCGCCGCCCTGCTCACCGGCCAGGGCGAACTGCTCGCCGACGACGCGCGCGAGGCGCTGCGCCGCACCGACCTGATCGAACCCGGCCCGCCCGAGACCTTCCGGCACGAGCTGGTCCGCACCGCCGTCCTCGCCCGCACCGACCCGCGCGTCCTGGTCGCCCTGCACGAGCGGGCCGCCGCCCTGCTGGTGCGGCTGGGCGCCCCGGCCGCCCGCACCGCCGAACACCTGATGTCCTCCGGCACCACCGGCCTGGACTGGGCCGTCCCGGTGCTGCGCACCGCCGCCCGGGAGGCCGCCGCCGACGGCCACTGGGACGACGCCGCCCGCTACCTGCAGCGCGCCCTCGCCGACGCTTCCGACCCCGCGCTGGTCCGCTCGCTCACCGGGCAGCTCGGCGCCGTCGAGCTCCACCGCGACGTGGCCGCCGCCGCCCGCTGCGCCGCCGGACTCGCCGAGTCCGCCGACCCGCTCGAACGGGCCCGGCTGCTGCGGCCGTTCGCCGGCCCGGTGCTCGCCCTCGACGCGGCCGGCGCCGCCGCCGTTCCCTTCGCGGAGGCCGCCGGGGCCCTCGCGGCCGCCCCCGAACCCCCCGCCGACCTGCTGCTGCCGCTCGCCGCACAGACCCTGCTGACCGGCCGGCGCACCGCCCTGCGGCCCGCGCTCGCCGCGCTGCGCCGCCACCCCGCGGAACCCGCCGCACCCGCCATGCTCGGCGCGCTGGCCGCTTCGGCCGCCGCCGGGGGCCTGCCCCGCGCGGCGGTACGGCTGGCGGCGCGCTGCGTGCGCCGGGTCTCGCCCGCCGAAGCCGGGCCGGAGGTGCTCGGCGCCGCGATGGCCTACGCCTGGACCGGACGGCTGGACGAGGCGGCCGCCTGGGCGGCCCGCGCCGTCCGCTCCGCCCAGCGCTGGAACCACCGCGGCGAACTCGCCCTCGCCCTGCTGGCCCGCTCCGACATCGCCCACCGCCAGGGCCGGCTGGACGCCGCGCTCGCCGACGCCGAGCTGGCCGCCGAACTGGCCCGGCAGGTCCGGGCGGAGGAACTGGCGGCTGCCGCCAAGGCGCTGGTGGTGCGGGCCCGGCTGCGCCGCGGCCTGCCGGTGGAGGCCGCCGGACCGGCGGTCGCCGAGCTGGCCGCGGTCGACCTGCCCGCCGAGGCCCACCCGCTGCTGCGCGCGGTGGTGCTGGAGGCCCGAGGCCTGGTCGCCGCCCATCGCGGCGACCACCAGCAGGCGTTGCGGCTCTTCCTGGAGTGCGGGCACCAGCTGGCCGCCCGGGGCGTCGCCAACCCGGCCTGCGTGCCCTGGCGCGCCCACGCGGCGCAGGCCTACCAGGCGCTCGGCGAGCACGCCGCCGCCCGGACCATCGCCGCCGACCCGCTGCCCGGCGGCGACGCCCGGCCGCGCCCGGCCGAGGAACGCAGCGGGCCGGCCATCGGCACCCGGGACGCCGGGCCGGTCCGGCTGACCCCGAGCGAGCGCCGGGTCACCGAACTGGTGCTGCAGGGCCTGAGCAACCTGGAGGTCGCCGAACGGCTGTGCCTCAGCAAGCGCACCGTGGACACCCACCTGGGCCGGATCTACCGCAAGCTGGCGATCAAGGGCAGGCCCGAACTCGGCGCCGCCGTCAAGGCCCTGTGACCGGCGGCGGCTGTGCGGGCAGCGCGCCGGACCCTGCGACCGGCGGCGGCCACGCGGGCAGCGCGCCGGTCCCTGCGACCCGCGGCGGCTGTGCGGGCAGCGCGCCGGACCCTGCGACCCGCGGCGGCTACGCGGGCAGCACGCCGAACTCCGCGCCCCACGGGTCGCGCAGCACCGGTGGCTGCTCCCGGCCCGGCCGGACCAGCCGGGCGCCCAGCTCCACCGCCCGGCGCACGGCGTCCACCGGGTCGGCAGCGCCGAAGGCCGGCAGCCAGAGCGGACGGCCCTGGTCGCTCACCACGACCCGGGCGTGGGCGACGCCGTCCAGCTCGAACCCCCCGTCCGGGGCGAGCCGGTAGCCGAACATGGCGCCGTAGAAGGACTCGGCGCGCGAGGCGTCCGGCACCCGCAGCTCGTGGCCGCAGATCGCGCCCGGCTCGTCGGCCAGCACCACCCCCTCGGCCCGGCGGCCCTCCCAGAAGCCGACCGTGACCTCCGACGGGTCGACGGCGAGGAACAGCCGGCCGTTGTCCCCGGCGGGCACCGGCGGCATCACCACGCGGCCGCCCAGCCGGCCGACCTGCGCACAGCTGTCGTCCGCGTCCTTGGTCGCCAGGTAGACGTTCCAGGAGGCCTGCGGCGGCAGCCCCGCCGGGGCGGCGCCGAAGCCGCCGATGACCTCCCCGCGCAGCACCGCCAGCTGGTAGTCCGGTGACTCGGTGACGAACTCCCAGCCGAGCAGCGCCGAGTAGAACTCCCGGCTGCCGCTCAGATCGGGAGTGATGCAGTCAGCCCAGCACGGTGCGCCGATGGCATAGCGGGTACGTCGAGGCACGACTCGTCCTTCTCCTTGGTCATTGCGTGATCGATCAGACCCGCCGCCTCCTCCGCCCCGCTCACGCCGGGCAGGTAGAGGCAGTGGGTCGGCGCCCCGGAGAGCAGCCCGGCGGACCCGGCCGGCCAGGTCTGGGCAGTGAACTCCCATCGTGCCAGCCGGACTTCCTCGTCGGCACTGCGACACAGCCGGACCAGCGCGGGCGGGGCGAGCCGAGCGCGCACCGGCACCGTCGGGCCGAGGCACTCCGGACGCACCTGCAGCACCTCGCCACCGACCGGCGAGGTGACGGTGCGCCACATCCCGTCCGGCAGACCGGTACCGCGCAGCCGGGCGGCGGCCGGGCCGCGCGCCTCCAGCGGCGCGAGGTAGGGCAGTGCGTGCCCGGTGCGGCGGTCCAGGACCAGCAGCCGTCCGGAGACGAACTCCCAGGAGCGCTGGGCCAGTGCGGCGCCCACGTTGGCCTGTTCCGCGTACGGACCGCCGACCAGCGCGACGGTGGCGCCGCCCTTCGCCAGCACCACCGCCCGGGCCAGGCAGAACCGGTCCTGCAGGGCCGCGAACGGCGGCACCGCCGGGGGCACGTTGCCCCAGCCCCGAAAGGCCCGGCGCAGCAATGGCGTGCCGTCGCTGCGCCGCACCAGGAAATCGGCGGGCGCGTCCCTTCCGGGGGTGCACGAGAATTCCACCCGCAGGTGGTCGGGGTCCCGGGAAATCCCGGTGAGGTGCGGCCCGAATTGGAACGAGATCTCGTCGCGGTCGGCCTGGACGAGGGCGATCTCGATGCCGAAGAAGTCCAGCACAATCGGCTCGATAACCGGCACTGTCGCTCCTGACAGGTTTGTTGCACATTCAAATTGTGAGGGCGGCCCGCAGTTCCCTCCGGCCGTAGCCGCCCGGGTGGGGCGGCCCGGCCGGGAGGTCCCCGTCACGGCCCGTCGCGGCCCGTCCGGCACCGCCGGAAGCGGGCCGAGGAGGGGCCGGGAACGGGGCCGGGAACGGACTGCGGTCGCCGGTGCCTCCGTCACCGGCCGGCCGGACTGCCCGGCGGCCGGCCGTGGTGAGGAGACGTCAGATGCCGTCGCGGCGGGCGGAGGTCAGCCCCAGCGCCAGTCGGCCGGGGCGGCCGCCCCGGTCAGCATGAGCAGCTGCGACTCGCGGATCTGGCTGGAGAGGCTGCCGGCGAAGTGGTGCACCGCACCGGGGACCGAGACGGTGGCGCCGGCGGCGGGCGCGGAGCCCGCCGCAGCGTGCGCGGACCCGGCCAGGACGCCGCAGGCGACGGCCAGCGCGGCCGCGGCGGTACAGGCGAACTTACGGCAGGAAAGCAGCATGACATCCCCCAGGACATGTGTTTCGGAAGCGGGCGCCGGCCATTTCCACGACCTCGTCGGTCGACCGTCGGTGATGACGGTGCGTGGTCATCGGCGGGCCCGTCGGGGAAGCTCGCGGCTCCCCGACAACGGAAAGTCTGGAGGACGTCGAGGGGTATCGGAAGGTGTTCGGGGCGGCAGGAAGATCGCCGTGGCACCTTGGTGCCATTACCTTCCCTTGACCTCGTTTGCGGTGGGCCTCTCCGGGGACGGAAACGGAGCGTCACCGCGGTTGTCTCGACCATCCCGCCCTGGCATGATCGGGCCCGGACTTGTCCGCCGAAGTGCGGGAATCGGGACACGCTGCGGGGGGTGTTGCGCCGATGATGCGGGGGATCGACGACTCCGCGCAGGCGGTCTACCGGTTGATGCTGACGGACCATCAACTGCCTGCCGAGGGGCTGGCCGAGAAGCTCGGCCTGACCGAGCAGCAGGTCCGCGCGGCCCTCGACCAGCTCGCCGACCTCCGCCTGCTCCGCCCCTGCGAGGACGTCCCCGGCGAACCGCCCGGCGGCCTGCGGCCGGTCGACCCGAGGGTCGGACTGCCCGCCCTGCTGCGGTACTACGAATCGGTGCAACAACAGGCCCAGCTGGAATTCGAGCAGCGCCAGGCCGAGATCACCAGCATGCTCGCGCAGTTCCGCGACGAGTCGGCGAACGAGGACGCCAGGCTGGAACGGCTGATCGGCATGGCCACCGTGCAGGCGCGGATGGAGGAACTGGTCGGTTCCGTCCGCGAGGAACTCCTCACCTTCAGCCCCGGCGGCGCCCAGTCCGCCGCCTCCCTCCAGGCCAGCCGCCCCGACAACGAGGCGCTGCTCGCCCGGGGCGTGACCATGCGCACCGTCTACCTGGACTCGGTCCGCAAGGACCGGGCCACCGTCCAGCACGCCGAGTGGCTGACCGGCCTGGGCTGCGAGGTGCGCACGGTGCCCGCGCTGCCGCTGCGGATGCTGGTCATCGACCGGCGGGTCGCGCTGGTCCCGATCGACCCGGCGAACACCCTCAAGGGCGCGGTCCAGATCTCCTCCCCGGGCGTGCTCACCGCCCTGGTCTCCCTGTTCGAGCAGACCTGGTCCGACGCGACGCCCTTCGGAGCCCCGCGCGAGCGCGACGAGCAGGGCCTCACCCGCCAGGAACAGGAACTCCTCCGCCTCCTCGGTCAGGGCTACACCGACGAGGCGGCCGGGAAGCACCTCGGCCTCTCCCTGCGCACCGCCCGCCGCATGATGGCCGACCTGATGGACCGCCTCGGCGCCCGCAGCCGCTTCGAGGCCGGCCTGCTGGCCGGCCGCCGCGGCTGGTTGTAGCACCCGGTAGACCCGCGCACCCTCCGTGACGGCGGCCGCGCGCGGTGGACGCCCGGCCGTCCCGAGGCCCATCCGAATCGGACGGTTTCAGGCGTTATGTCGGGGAGGCGCCCTGCGCCCCCGGGGTCGTAGGTGTACCTGAGGACTGTGATCGCCTTTGCTCTCAATATGATCGGAAGCCACGATGGTCGGTCTCTACCGACTGTCGTACGTGCAACCCGGGAGAGGCCTCGTCCGTCTCTTCTGTGTGCGGTGCGCCAGATCGTCCGGGGCGTCGCTTCCGTCGGTGAAAGGTACGCGCATGTCAGGTCGGAGGGGCGAGAGCCCGGCTCGGGGCGAGGACGTGCCCACGACGGAAGACGCGTCGGGCACGGTCCCCGGGCCCCGCGGCGGCGGCCGGGCGGAGGCTCGCCGAGCCGCGCAGGGCAAGGGCGGCCGGGCGGACGCCCGGGCGGGCGCCACGACCGGCGGACGGGCGGCTGCGCGCAGGAACGCCAAGCCCAAGAAGAACGTGAAGAAGATCGTCGCCTGGTCGGCGGCCGGGGTGCTGGTGCTGATCGCGGGTGCCGGCGGCGCGATCTACTTCAAGCTGAACGCCAACATCAAGTCCTTCGACGCGGACGCGATCGCCACCGACCGCCCGCCGGAGTCCAAGGCCGACGCGGACGGCAACAAGCCGGTCAACCTGCTGCTGATCGGCTCCGACAGCCGGGGTGGCAACAACTCCGACCTCGGCGGTGGCGAGGACGGCGGCGCCCGCTCGGACACCACGATCCTGCTGCACGTCTACGCCGACCACAAGCACGCCGTGGGCATCTCGATCCCGCGCAACGCGGTGGTCCAGATACCGTCCTGCAAGCTGCCCAACGGCAAGTGGACCAAGGGCGGCAGCGACCTGTTCAACGCCGCCTTCTCGGTCGGCGGCACCGACAACGGCAACCCGGCCTGCACCCAGAACACGGTGGAGAAGCTCACCGGCATCCGGGTCGACCACACCATCGTGGTCGACTTCAACGGCTTCGCCGCGATGACCAAGGCCGTCAACGGCGTCGACGTCTGCCTGCCGAAGCCGATCTACGAGGGCGACATCAACCCCAACCTGAAGAAGAAGGGCGACCTCGTCCTCCCGCAGGGCAAGCAGACCGTGGACGGCCAGAAGGCGCTCGACTACGTGCGGCTGCGGCACGGCATCGGCGACGGCTCCGACATCGGCCGGATGAAGCGCCAGCAGGCCTTCATGAGTTCGCTCGCCACGAAGATGAAGAAGGACGGGCTGAACCCCACCAACCTGCTGCCGCTGGCCGACGCCGCGACCAAGTCGCTGACCGTGGACCCGGGGTTGGACTCCGCGGACAAGCTGCTCTCCTTCGGCCTGTCGCTCAAGAACATCGACATGCACGACCTCAAGTTCGTCACCGTGCCCTGGCGCTACCGCACCCAGGACGCCAACATCGACCTCGTCCAGCCGGATTCCAACAAGCTCTGGGAGACCCTCAAGGCCGACCAGACCATCGACGGCCAGAACGCCACCGGCCAGCAGCCCGACGCGCCCGCCAGCCCGAGCGCCGCGCCGTCGCAGGCCGCGCCCACCACTGCGGCCGCTCCGGCCGGGGACGCCGCCAACGCCGCGATCAAGGTGTCGGTCTACAACGGGACCACCACCAACGGCCTGGCCGGCAGGGGCACCGACCTGCTGAAGTCCGCCAAGTTCAGCGCCACCACCGCGGGCCAGGCGGCGAGCACCAAGTACAAGATCACCATGATCGAGTACGGATCCGGGCAGAAGGCGAACGCCGAGAAGATCGCCGCGCTGTTCCCGGGGGCCGAGCTGTCCTCCGGCAGCTCGCGCGGCATCTCGGTGATCGTCGGCCAGGACTTCGCGGCGACCACGGGGGCCGGCACGTCCTCCGGGACGCCCGCCACCACCCCGGGCGGCCAGACCCCGCCCCAGCCGCTGCCGACCACCGTCACCAACGACGCCCGCTCCGCGGACGACGACATCTGCGCGAACACCACCTACGGCAGCGGCGGCTGACCGCCGCCACCGGAGGACGGACAGCGAC
>NZ_JBEPAK010000198.1:0-13108 GCF_040298565.1 Kitasatospora sp. NPDC001539
GCGCCGGCGGGCCGGGGGGCCTGCGCCGGCGGGAGGTCCCCGGCGGGCTCGAAGGCCTCCTCGGCGCGGGCGCCGGGCTTCTTCCTGAATGCGGGCTTCTTCATCGCGGGTCAGCTCCCCGATCCGTGCTGGTGCGGGTACCGGCCGGTGCCGTCCGGGTCGTTCGGGTCGTAGTAGGGCTCGCCCTGCTGCTGGCCCGGCAGCCAGGGCTGGTGCTGCTCGGGCTGCTGGTGGTGCTCGGGCTGCTGGTACGGGTCGTAGCCGTACTGGCCCTGCTGCTGGTACGGGTCGTAGCCGGACTGCGGGTAGGCCTGCTGCGAGCCGTCGTACCCGTGGGCGTCGTACCCCTGGCCGCCGTACGGCGCGGTCGCCGGCTGCTGGGCCGGGTACTGGTCGTAGCTGTACGGGTCGGCGTGCTGGTACGTCTGGTACGGGTCGGTGTACGGCTCGGCCTCCTGGACGGCGGCGGCCGCCTCGACCGCCCCGCTCACCGGTTCACCGGCCGGCTGGGCCGGGGTGGCCCCCGGCCGGCCCTCGTACACCCCGGGCTCCTCGGCGCCGGGCTCGGCGCCCTCCCCGCGTTCGGCCATCCGGCGGGCCCGGCGGCTGCCGGGGACGGGGGGCTGCGCCTGGGCGGCGGCCAGCGCGGCGGCGGCCACCACCTCCTCGGGCAGGTCGTCGTCCTTGTTGCTGCGGCGGCCCGGCAGGGCCAGCACCAGGACGGTGAGGCCGAGCAGCACCTGCACCCAGATCCAGCCGGTGTGGGCGAGGCTGCCCTCCCGGGTGACGGACAGCTTGCCGCCGGAGGCGGGGAGCTTGAAGCCCTGGGCCCAGCCGTCCACGGTGGTCGGCTCCAGGGCGGTGCCGTCCAGGGTGGCCTTCCACTCGGGCGCGGCGGACTCGGCCAGGCGCAGCACCCGGCCGTCCGGGCCGGCCGGCAGGGTGGTGGCGAGGTCGCGGACCCCGGCCGGGACGACCACCGGGGTGGCGCCGGGGGAGGTGATCACCGCGCGGACCGCGGGGACGCCGGCGACCTGCCAGAGCGCGGCGTCGCCGTCCTGGTTGGCCTTGACCAGGCCCGGGGTGGTGTCCAGGACGTCCTTGAAGGCGTCGATCGCCTGGCGCTCGACGAGGACGTACGCGATGCCGTAGCCGGCCAGGGCGTTCGCCTGGTCGGCGCCGGAGCCGGCCAGCAGGCTGCCGACCATCCGGTTCAGGCCGTCCTGGGTACCGGTGGCCGGGTCCACGGTGGACTCGGCCTGGCCGAGCGTCAGACCGGCGCCGCGCACCACGGTGTAGCGGACGGCGCCCTTCTCCCCGGTGACGACGAGGGTGCGGGACCGGTCGGTGGTGCCGGCCTCCTCTGCGATGAAGGCGGGCACCTGGGCGGCGCCGCCGCGGTGCAGCGGGCCGCCGGCGCCGGTCAGCGCCCACCACAGGCCGGTGCCCAGCGGGGCGAGCACGGCGGCGGCCACCACCAGGGCGGCGACGGGCTGGCGCCAGCCGAAGGCGATCCCGGCGACGCGGGCGTTGGCGCCGTCGGCGCCGATCGCGGCGGCGGCGAGCAGGGCGATGCCCGCGATCAGGCTGGCCGGGCCGGCCCAGGCGGGCACGGCCGGCCCGCCGGAGGCCGGGGTGACGGAGGTGCCGGCCACCACGACCGCGAAGACCAGACCGGCGCCGGCCGCGCCCCAGGCCGCGAGCACCGCGCGGCGGCGGTCGGCGCGCAGCAGGGCGGCGAGCGCCGCGAGCACCACGCCGGCGGAGAGCCAGACCGGCGGCACTCCGGCGCCGCCGGGGTTGACCAGCAGCAGGCCGGCCGCGCTCGCGCCGGCGCCGTGCAGGCCGGGCAGGCCGGCCTCCAGCAGCAGCCACTGGGGGTGCGACAGCACCTTCAGGGACCACGGGGCGAGCACGGCCACCGGCACCGCGAGGATCACCAGCACGCGCAGGCCGAGCAGCCGCAGCGCCGTACCGCCGGAGCCGAAGGCGCCGCCGCGCAGCACCGCGACGACCAGCGTGGCCAGGCACAGCGGCAGGGCGAGGGCCCAGGTCAGCGGGACGAAGGCGGTGGTCAGGGTGAGCAGCAGGACGGCCATCCAGACCGGCCGCCAGCCGGGGCGGGCGCCCTTGGCCGCGCTCTCCTCGCGGATGCCCAGGCCGGCCGCGATGGCGGCGGCGCGGGCCAGCGGGGGCAGCAGCACCGCGAGGACGGCGGTGCCGATCCGGCCCTGGGCGAGCGCACCGGTCGCGGCGGGCAGCAGGGCGTAGGTGGCGCTGGCCCAGGCGCGCACCAGCTTGGAGTCCAGCAGCGGCCGGGACACCAGGTAGGCGCTGACCGCGGCGAGCGGCACGGTGAGCACGACCAGCAGGGTGAGCGCGAGGTCGGCGTGGCCGAACAGGAGCCAGGAGAACACCGCGAGCGCGCCGAGGTACGGCGGTGCGGCGGCGGTGGAGCCGGTGCCGATCGGGTGCCAGGCGTCGGCGTACATGGACCACAGGCCGCCGGCGCCGTCGGAGGCGGGCAGCAGGGCGCCGCCGAGCAGGTCGCCGCCGCCGAGCAGGCTGCGGCAGGCGACCAGGGCGAACACCAGCAGGGCCGCGAACAGCACCGGTGCGGGGCGCCGGGCCAGCTTCTTGAGCAGCGCGAACTGCTCGACGACCAGGTCCTCGGCGTCCTCGTCGCCGCCGGCCTCGACCGTGCCGTGCCGGCCGCCGGAGTCGTCGCCGCCCCCTATCCCGAGCGAGCCGATGACGCCTTCGACGGCCAGCCGGGTGGTGGCGCCGGGGGCCGGGAAGAGCGTGCGGTCGTCCAGGGCGTCCGCGGCCCTGGTCCGGGCGCGGCGTTTGCGCGCGGCCAACAGCCTCGGGAACCGGACCAGTTCGTGGCCGAGGCCGGCCAGTTCGTCGAACGCCTGGCGCGGGTCCTTGCCGAGCAGGTTGGTGACGGCGCGCACCAGGGTGCCGAGCACCAGGCGCAGCAGCACGTACGGGAAGAGCGCGCCCTTGCAGTTGGCGAGCAGGGTGTAGACGGAGCCGGCCTTGTCCACCCGGTGGGGGTGGGAGGGGCCGCAGTCGATGGCGCGGCGCTCGCGGCTGGCCGCCTCGGCGTGCCGCAGCACGGCGTCGGGGGCGACCACCACGCGGTGGCCGGCGGCGTTGACCCGCCAGCAGAAGTCGGTGTCGTCCCGCATCAGCGGGAGGGCCTTGTCGAAGCCGCCGAGCTCCTCGAAGACGTCCCGGCGCACCAGCATGCCCGCGCTGGAGACGGCGAGCACGGGGCGGACCTGGTCGTGCTGGCCCTGGTCCTGCTCGCGGCGGTCCAGGCCGGTCCAGCGGCGGCCGGAGTGGGCGATGGTGACGCCGACCTCGAGCAGCTGGCGGCGGTCGTACCAGCTGCGCAGCTTGGGGCCGACGACGCCGGCGCTCGGGGTGGAGTCGGCGACCTGGAGGAGGCGGCGCAGGGCGTCGGTCTGCGGTTCGCAGTCGTCGTGCAGCAGCCAGAGCCACTCGACCGGCTCGGTCTCGCGCGGGCCGCCGCGGCCGAGGTCGTCCTCCTGGGCGAGCGGGTCGCCGAAGTCGTCCCAGCCGCCGGTGACCGGGTCGTAGCCGGACGGGTCGAGCCGGTACGGGAGGTCCTCCGGGCGCAGCGGCGGGCTGTTGAACACGGCCTCGGCGACGGCGGTGCCGAAGCCGGCGCGGCGGCCGAGCACCAGGGGGCCGCTCTCGGGCAGCCAGTCGGCCAGGGTGTCGGCGAGCAGTTGCGGGGAGTTGTCGGTGGACCCGGTGTCGACCGCGAGGATCCGCTGGACCTGGCGGTCCTGGCCGAGCAGGCCGGCCAGGGCCTGCGGCAGCCAGCGGGCGCCGTCGTGCGAGACGATCACCGCGGTGACCAGGTGGCGCGGGTAGGCGGGCGGCCTGGAAGCGGTGAAGCCGCTCTGGTGGCTGTAGACGGTCATCGAGTGCGCGGGCCCCAGTTCTCGGTGGACACAGCCGGTGAACGGCAACCGGATGGCGCACCACACTAACGGCTCCGGATGGCCGCCTCGTGCGCGGTGCCGGTGCGGAGGCCGTGAAGAAGCGGGCGGGGGGCGCCGGGGACTCGCCCGGGAGCACGAAAGCGCCCCGCCACCGGGGCGAGGCGCTCGTACAGCTGCGTGGAGGTCCGTTCCGCCGGACCTGTCGGAGGGTCAGCGGGGCTCAGGGGCCGCCCCGGTCAGACCGCGCTCTTCTTGAGCCGACGGCGCTCCCGCTCGGAGAGGCCGCCCCAGATGCCGAAGCGCTCGTCATTGGCGAGGGCGTACTCCAGGCACTCGGAGCGGACCTCGCAGGCGAGGCAGACCTTCTTGGCCTCGCGGGTCGAGCCGCCCTTCTCGGGGAAGAAGGACTCCGGGTCAGTCTGGGCGCACAACGCGCGCTCCTGCCAACCGAGTTCCTCCTCGTCCTCCGCGATGCCGTCCCCGATCAACAGCTCAAAGAGCTCGCTCATGTGGCGCGCCTCCTCTGCCCCTACTTGGCGTCCCCGTGGTTGCCGTTGCCTCGTGCGGCCGACGACACGAGTGAAATTACAGTTGCGTCACTCTGGCCCAGTCAAGCCGAGCTCTGGTATTGAGGCCGGGATTCACTCCCTGGCACCAAGCGGTTACGAATAGTGTACATATCCGGACACATCGGACTTTCAGCTCGAAAGCTCCGGATGGCATCGAACCGTCGGCAACCATGCGCGGAATGACGCCAGGTCACCGTCACAGGCCGGTCATCGGCCTCCCTTCCCGGCGATCTTCCCATCGAAACATAGAGAGTGATGAACCAGCCCATCAGGGAAAGATCCGGACCTAATCCACCCGAATGCCGCATCGTCCGGTTTGACACCGGCCCCGCGGATGCGGTGTCCTTGCCCCTATGTCAGAGTTCGCCAGCCCCCGGAGCGGTTCCACGCTCCGCCGTGCCGTGAACTCCTGTTGTCGCCTCTGTTCCTGCTGTATCTAGGCGCCCGCGTCCCACCGCGCGCCGCCCCAGGAAGCACAGAGGCCGCCCGCGATTCCCGCCCCAGGACATCCCGGATCCGGCTGATCCCGCCGAACCAGCCGACTCATCCGAGGACGACTCCCGTGCGCAAGATCCGCATCCGCAAGCGGAACCGCGACCGCAACAAGCTCGCCCGCCTGGGCCTCGCCCCCACCCGCGCGCCCCGCTGGGCGGACGGGCTCAGCGACGTCTCCATCGCCGGTGACCCGCTCGCCTTCCCGCACCTCGCCCGGACCGACCTGCCCGCCCACCCGACCACCGTCGCCGAGTACGCCCGGCTGGTGCGCGAGATCGCCGCCGACCGCACCCGCTGGGAGCCGCTGGTCCGCTACGACGCGCTCACCCGCTGGTACGCCCGGCTGGAGACCGGTCCCGGCTACGAGGTCTGGCTGCTCAGCTGGCTGCCCGGTCAGAGCAGCGGCTTCCACGACCACGGCGAGTCCTCCGGCGTGCTCACCGTCGTGCGGGGCGAACTGATCGAGCGCTCCCTCACCCTCCCCCAGCCTTCGGCCGGGGAGACCCCCAGCGGCGCCGTCGCCCGCACCCTGCGCCCCGGCGGGCAGCGCGTCTTCTCCCCCGGTTACCTGCACGAGGTGGTCAACGGCGCGCTCGAACCCGCCGTCTCCATCCACCTCTACGCCCCAGGGCTGACCGCGATGAACCAGTACGGCGCCGCGACCGCCGTCCCCGAGCAGCACGCCGAACCGCACCCCCTGCCGCACGCCTCGCCGCACGCCGGACAGGACCGGCGGGCCCGGGCCGAACGGCAGTGAGCGCGGACTGACGAGGAGTCCGACCGTGGCAGGATGAGCGCATGCGCATCGTGGCACTGGCAGGCGGGATCGGCGGGGCGCGCTTCCTGCGCGGGCTCCTCGCGGCGGTCGGACCGCAGGACGAGATCACCGTCATCGGCAACACCGGCGACGACATCCACCTCTACGGCCTCAAGGTCTGCCCCGACCTCGACACCGTGATGTACACCCTCGGCGGCGGCATCAACGAGGAGCAGGGCTGGGGACGCGCCGACGAGACCTGGTCGATCAAGGCCGAGATGAAGGAGTACGGCGTCGGCCCCGAGTGGTTCGGGCTCGGCGACCGCGACTTCGCCACCCACCTCGTCCGCAGCCAGATGCTCACCGCCGGGTACAGCCTCAGCCAGGTCACCGAGGCGCTGTGCGTGCGCTGGCAGCCCGGCGTGCGGCTGCTGCCGATGAGCGACGACCGGGTCGAGACCCACGTGCGGATCACCGACGAGCAGGGCACCCGGGCCGTCCACTTCCAGGAGTACTGGGTCAAGCTGCACGCCGCCGTCGACGCCGAGGCGATCATCCCGGTCGGCGCCGACACGGCCGAGCCGGCACCCGGCGTGCTGGAGGCCATCGCCGCGGCCGACGTCATCCTCTTCCCGCCGTCCAACCCGGTCGTCTCGATCGGCACCATCCTGGCCGTCCCCGGCATCCGGGAGGCCGTCGCCGCCGCCCCCGCCCCGGTGGTCGGGCTCTCCCCGATCATCGGCGGGGCACCGGTGCGGGGCATGGCCGACAAGGTGCTCGCCGCCGTCGGCGTCGAGGCCGCCGCGGAGGCGGTCGCGCTGCACTACGGCGCCGCACTGCTGGACGGCTGGCTGGTCGACACCGCCGACGAGGACGCCGTGGCCGGCGTCGAGGCCGCCGGGATCGCCTGCCGGGCCGTCCCGCTGCTGATGACGGACGTCGACGCCACCGCCGAGATGGCCCGGGCGGCACTCGCCCTCGCCGAACAGGTCCGCGCGTGACCGCCTCGCTGGAGGTCCTGGCCGTCGAGGGCATCCCGGAGATCGACCCCGGGGCGGACCTCGCCGAGCTGATCGCCAAGGCCGGGACGTACCAGGACGGCGACATCCTGCTGGTCACCTCGAAGGTCGTCAGCAAGGCCGAGGGCAGGCTGCTGCACGCCGCCGACCGCGAGGCCGCGATCGACGCCGAGACCGTGCGGGTCGTCGCCCGGCGCGGACCGGCCCGGATCGTGGAGAACCGCAACGGCTTCGTGATGGCCGCCGCCGGAGTCGACGCCTCCAACACCGCCCCCGGCACCGTGCTGCTGCTCCCGGAGGACCCGGACGCCTCGGCGCGCTCGCTGCGGGCCGGGCTCCAGCGGCTCACCGGCCGCCGGCTCGCCGTCGTCGTCACCGACACCTTCGGCCGGCCCTGGCGCACCGGGCTCACCGACGTGGCGATCGGCGCCGCCGGGCTGTCCGTCCTGGAGGACCACCGGGGACGCACCGACAGCCACGGCAACGAACTGGTGCTCACCGTCACCGCCACCGCCGACGAACTCGCCGCCGCCGCCGACCTGGTGAAGGGCAAGGCCACCGGCGTCCCGGTCGCGGTCGTGCGCGGGCTCGGGCACCTCGTCACCGACGAGGACGGCGCCGGCACCCGGCCGCTGGTGCGGCCCGCCGTGGACGACATGTTCCGGCTCGGCACCTCCGAGGCGCTGCGCCAGGCCGTCACCCTGCGGCGCACCGTCCGCTCCTTCACCGACGCCCCGGTCGACCCGGCCGCCGTGCGCCGCGCCGTCGCCGCCGCGGTCACCGCGCCCGCCCCGCACCACACCACCCCGTGGCGGTTCGTCCTGCTGGAGTCCGCGGAGAGCCGCACCCGGCTGCTCGACGCGATGCTCGCCGCCTGGCAGCGCGACCTGCGCGAACTCGACGGCTGGGACGACGCCAGGATCGCCCGCCGCACCGCTCGCGGCGACGTCCTGCGCAACGCGCCGTACCTGGTGGTCCCCTGCCTGGTGACGGACGGCGCCCACCGCTACCCCGACCCGCGCCGGGCCGCGGCCGAGCGGGAGATGTTCACCGTCGCCGCCGGTGCGGCCGTGCAGAACCTGCTGGTCGCGCTGACCGGAGAGGGCTACGGCTCCGCCTGGGTGTCGTCCACCATGTTCTGCCGCGACACCGTCCGGGCGGCACTGGACCTCCCGGCCGACTGGGACCCGATGGGCGCCGTCGCCGTCGGCCGCCCGGCCGAGCCGCCCCGCGAACGGCCGGAGCGCAGCGCGGAGGCGTTCGTCGAGGTGCGGTAGCCGCCACCGCTGACGCCCTCGGCCCTCCGCTCTCCGCTCAGCGGTGGCGGTGGTCGTTGGGCGTCAGCCGGGGGCCGTAGCGGGGGGCGCGGGTGCCGATGGCGAGCAGCAGGCGGCAGATGCGGTAGCGGTGGGGCCGGTAGGGCTCCAGCAGGGCCAGCATCTGCGCGTCGTCGCTGCGGGGGCGACCGGCCAGCGCCCAGCCGACCAGGTTCGGCAGGTGGAAGTCGCCGACCGAGACGGCGTCCGGGTCGCCGTTGCTGCGCTGCAGGGTCTCGGCCGCCGTCCAGATCCCGATGCCCGGGACGGCCGTGAGCCGGGCGAAGGCCTCCTCGTGGCCCATCGCCGAGGCCTCCTCCAGCCGGGGCGCCAGCCGGACGGCCCGCATCACCGTCGCGGAACGCTTCGGGTCCACGCCCGCCCGGTGCCACTCCCAGCTCGGAACCATCGCCCACTCCCGGGCCGTCGGCGCCACCCACATGCCCGGGGCGGGGCCGGGCGCCGGGGTGCCGAAGTCCCGCAGCAGGGTGCGCCAGGCCCGGTAGGCCTCGTCGGTGGTGACCTTCTGCTCCAGGATCGCCGGGACGAGCGACTCCAGCACCAGACCGGTCCGGGTCAGGCGTACGCCCGCGGTCCGGCGCTGGGCGTCCCGCAGCGGGCCGGGCGGCAGCACCAGGGCCTCCGGCTCGTCCTCGGCGCCCAGCAGCACCGGGAGGCGGTCGAGCAGCCAGTCCGCGGCCGGGCCCCAGGCCCGCGCCTCGACCTCGCCGACCGCCGGACGGGACAGCACCCGCAGGGTGCCGATGCCCGCCGGGGTGCGGGAGGCGCGCCAGACGGCGCCGTCACCCGTGGTCCGGTACGACGGGTCGGCGGGGCCCCGGCGCAGCGGCAGCAGGGTCCGGGCCGCGTCCAGCGGGAAGCCCGGCCGCCAACGCCGCACCGAGCCGCCGCCCGTACCGCCTGTCCCGCCCGTCACTGCCGTCGTCTCCGTGCCGCCGTCGTCCACCCTGGGATATGAACGATACGCGGCTGCCGGAGCTGCCCTCCCGGGGCGGGATCGCGGTGCGGGCGCCGGGGCCGGGGGTGGCCCGGCCGGAGGCGGTCGCGGGGATGGTGCCGGACGGCGCGGAGGGATCGGCGGGGAGGGGAACGGCCCCGGGTTCAACGCGGTGCGGACGGTGATCGCGGTGAACGCCGGGGCCGGGTGGTGGATCGCGCCGCTGCGGAACACTTCGGCGCGGTACGACCTCCGGCCGGACCGGGGGACGGAGCCGACGGAGGAGGTGCGCAGGTGGGGCGCACGGGGCCGGCGCAGGAGCCGTCCGGCCGGCGGGGGTGAGGACGGGGCTCAGCGGCCCTGGAGGTGGGCGGCCCAGGAGCGGATGTCGCCGAGCCGGGTGTAGAGCGCGTCGCCCGGGCACTCGGTGGCGAAGGCGTCCCGGTGGCCGGAGATCGTGTCGAAGGACACGACCGTGCCCTTGGGGTAGCGGCTCTGCGAGGAGCCGGACGTCAGGTCGGTGTGACCGGACGCGTCCTGGCCGGTCAGGCCGAGCTTCCAGGCCGCGATCTTGCTCACGCCGTCCACCAGCTGCTGCGGCGGGGTGTCGGAGGTGAAGGTCCCGAGCGCGGCGACGCCGGTCGAGTCCGTGTTGAAGCCGAGGGTGTGCGCGCCGAGGACGGGCTGGGCGACGCCGCCGGCCCGGCCCTCGTAGATGGTGCCGCAGCGGTCGACCAGGAAGTTGTAGCCGATGTCCCGCCAGCCGTTGCTCTGGACGTGGTACTGGTAGATCGCCCGGATCATCTGCGGTGCGTCACTGCACGCGTAGTCCGTGGCCGTGGCGGTGTGGTGGACGAAGACCGCCTTGACCGTCCCGGTGTAGACGAAGCCCGGCTCGCGCAGCGACTCGTCGGCGCCCCAGCCCGCCCGGGTGACGATGCCCGGGCGCGGCGCCTCGTGGTCGGCCGCCTCCCGGTGGGTCGCCGTTTCGCCCGGCAGGGTGCGCGGGGCGGAGGCCGGCGCGGAGGCGCCCTTGCCCGGGTCGACCAGTTCCGCGCGCAGCCCGGCGGGCAGCCCCTGCGGCCCGGGGGTGACCTCGATGGCCACGCCGTTGCTGGGACCGGTCCACAGCGGTGCCGTGGAGCCGCGGATGCCGGACCGGCCGTCCCGCTCGTCGGGGGCGTCCTCGCCCTCGACGTCCAGCCGGCGCCAGTCGCCCCAGGTGCCGGTGGCGAGGCTGCGGGTGCGGACCCGGATCGAGGTGCCGACGAGGGACTGCCGGGGGTCGTCCCAGCTCACCCCGACGAGCGAGAAGGGCTTGGTGGCGCGCTGGGTGACGCTGTGTTCGGCGGAGGCCAGCGACAGGCTCGTCACGGTGCCGCCGCCCGCGGAGGTCTGTTCGGTCGGCACCGGCTCCGCGACGGCGGCCGGGGCGAGGGTCGGGGGGAGGAGCAGGGCGGCGACGCAGCTCGCGGCGGCACCGACCAGAAGTGAGATACGCATAAAACGGATATTGGACGCAAATCTCCTCTGACGTCACATCGGCTTGCGCCGCTCGCGTGCGCCGCCCGGCGCCCCTCCCGGCCTCCCACCCGAAGGCCGTAGGCTGGGGCGCACCATGACTGCGCCATTCGCTGCCGATGCCCGCACCCCCGTCGAGCTGCTGCACGCATACCTGCGCGGCGGCACCCCTTCGGTCGATCCCGCGGCCCCGCTGGTCACCTTCTACGACGACGCCACCGGCGAACGGGTGGAGCTGTCCGCCCGGACCTTCGACAACTGGGTCGCCAAGACCGCCAACCTCCTCCAGGACGAACTCAACGCCGGTCCGGGTGACCGCGCCGCGCTCCTGCTGCCCGCCCACTGGCAGAGCGCCGTCTGGCTGCTGGCCTGCTGGTCGGTCGGCGTGACGGCGGTGCCGGCCGGGGACCCGGCCACCGCCGACCTGGTGGTGAGCGGCCCGGACGGCCTGGAGGCCGCCCACGCCTGCGAGGGCGAGCGCGTCGCGCTCGCGCTGCGCCCGCTCGGCGGCCGCTTCCCGCAGCGCCCGGACGGCTTCCTCGACTACGCCGCCGAGGTGCCCGGCCAGGGCGACCGCTTCGCGCCGTACTCCCCGGTGCCGCCGGACGGGCCGTCGCTGGAGACCACGGTGGACGGGCTGCCGCTGAAGCTGACCGGCGAGCAGACCGTCGCGCTGGCCCGGGAGGGCGCCGCGCGCCTCGGGCTGGAACCCGGCGGGCGGGTCCTGTCCACGCTGTCCTATGACGACTGGTCGGGTCTGGAGGCCGGCCTGCTGGCCCCGTTGGCGGCCGGCGCCTCGGTGGTGCTGTGCCGCAACTCCGAGGGTCTGAGCGCCGACCAGTGGGAGAAGCGGGTCGAATCCGAACGGGTGACACTGCGCCTCGGCTGACCCCCGGCGACGGCCCGGCGGGTAGGGATCCCTGCCATGGCCGAGGACGACACCGAGCACCCCCCGACCGACGACGCTCCCCCGACGGACGCTTCTCCGGGCGGGCCGGAACGCCCGCGCAGGCGCCGGCGGTGGCTGATGATCACCGCCGGCGTCGTCGCGTTCCTGGTGGTCGCCACCGGGGTGCTGCTGTACGTCGCCTACCGCAAGCTCGACGGCAACATCCGGACCGACTCGGCCACCGACAAGCTGCTGGCCGAACTGGAGGCGGAGCGTCCGAGTCGCACGGCCGGCGCCAAGGACGCCCGGAACATCCTGCTGATCGGCAGTGACGACCGCTCCGGCGCCAACTCGACCTACGGCGGCCAGGCCGGCACCCAGCGCTCGGACACCACGATCCTGCTGCACGTCGCCGCCGACCGGAAGCACGCGACGGCGGTCTCCGTCCCGCGCGACGTCATGGTCACCGTGCCCGCCTGCGAGAAGGCGGACGGCAGCCGCAGCAAGCCGGCGGTGATGCAGTTCAACTGGGCCTTCGAACTGGGCGGTCCGGCCTGCTCCATCCGCACCGTCGAGCAGTTGAGCGGCATCCGGATCGACCACTACCTGATCCTCGACTTCCACGGCTTCAAGACGATGGTGGACGCGATCGGCGGCGTCGAGGTGTGCGTGGCGCAGCCGATCCACGACAAGGACGCCAAGCTCGACCTGCCGGCCGGCCGCCAGGTGCTGCACGGCGAGCAGGCCCTCGGCTACGTCCGGGCCAGGGAGAGCCTGGGCGACGGCAGCGACACCCAGCGGATGGGCCGTCAGCAGCAGTTCCTCGCCTCGCTGATCCACAAGGTGCAGTCGCAGGGGGTGCTGCTGAACCCGGCGAAGCTGTGGCCGGTGCTGGACGCGGCCACCTCCTCGATCCAGGCGGACGCCGGCCTGTCCTCGCTCGGCGCGCTGTACGACCTGACCCAGGACCTGCGCGGCATCCCGTCGCCGGACGTGGCGTTCCTGACCGCGCCGCGCCGCCCGTACCACTACGACTCGGACCGGGACGAGTTCGTGCAGCCGCAGACCACCCAGCTGTTCACCGCGCTGCGGGACGACCGGCCGATCACCGTCCGGCCGCCCGGCCCGACGCCCACCGCGGGGGCCAGCCCGTCCGCCGGCGTCGAGGCCGGCCCGGCGACCGCCGGCGCGGGGTCGGACCGGGTGGCGCCGTCACCCTCCGCGAGCGGCTCGCCCACCTTCGAGGGACGGACGGCCGACGTGGACCCCTGCGCCCCGCACTGATCCCGGCGACGCCGCAGGTCGGCGCCGCCGAGGCGGAAAGCGGCCGGAATTGCCGGACCGGATCCCGACTTTGCCGATCCCTTGCCAGCGCATGACGGAAGTCACAACCGGAACGATTCCCCCGTTCGGCTCGTCTAGTGTGTCCGGATCGGCCCGTCGGAGCGGGCGGGCCGGAGCCGTGACCGGTCCGAAGATAGGGAAACCCCGTGTACGAGGAGCAACCGGAAACCGGTCAGTACCGGGTGGACCGGGGCGCCGGGATCCCCAGGCAGCGCCCGTCCGACGGCGATGCGGCGGCCGGGCCGGCCCCGGCCGGGGTG
>NZ_JBEPAK010000199.1:0-13094 GCF_040298565.1 Kitasatospora sp. NPDC001539
GTCCCGCCAGCGCCGCCTTCCACTCCTCGACTTGCCCCACCCCAAGATCAATCACTCGCCAAGTCAACCATGATCAAGTGCGGTTGCAGTACTAGAGCGGGGATTGCTCCGAAAACTGGGATGAGTTCCCGGCCGAGGAGATGTCGGCCCCGCACGCGCGGGGATTGCTCCATGAAGATGGTTGGGGATGGCGTTCTGCACATGTCGGCCCCGCACACGCCGGGATTGCTCCATGCCGAAGATCAACACGGGTACTGCGGTGGGGTCGGCCCGCACACGCGGGGATTGCTCAAAGGCGATCATCGGCCCCTTCACCGGCCACGAGTCGGCCCCGCAGACGCGGGGATTGCTCCAACGTTGCGGTGCAGGAAATGCAGCGCCTCGGATCGGCCCTGCACACGCGGGGATTGCTCCCGCGAGGCGACGTTGCCGAGGACGGTCGTCGAGTCGGCTGCGCACGCGCGGGGGTTTCTTCGACGGGGACGTACAGGCGTACCCATCTGGGATTAGGTCCCGTACCCGGAGGCCTGGCGCCTGGCTGGGCGGTAGACGTCGTGAGGTCGGCCCCCTACTTCTCCCAGATCCTGACGAGAAGCTCAGTATTGATATGGGGACTTGAAGCCTGTACGTTCCCCGCTGGCGTACTCTCGCTGGTGAGAGTACGCCAGCAGGGGATTGGGGAAACCACCCCGGTCGATCCCGCGCTGGTGCCGCAAGGCCTTCCCGCCAGTCAGCGGTCGCGATGTCGCTGGTGGGGGGCGGTGCGACGAATCGACTTGTCAAAAGTCGGCCGGGCGAGATCGCAGGCCTCGTTCGCTGGTGCGATTGGGCCTGGGCTGGGGAGGCGCCGCAGGTCGGGGTCCTTCTGGGCTCCGCTCAACTTAGGCTTACTGTAAGTCAGTTGTCGCTGAAGTCGAACTCGGCGGTGACGGGCGCGTGATCGCTCCAGCGCTCCGCGTGGGAGGCGGCGCGCTCGACATAGGCCGCGATACATTTGTCCGCAATGCCCGGAGTTGTGACAACTAGGTCTACTCTCCAGCCGGAGTCGTTGTCGAAGGCGCGGCCGCGGTAGGACCACCAGGAGTAGGGGCCGGTGCGGTCGGGGTGGAGGGCCCGGACGACGTCGACGTAGCCGGCCTCGTCGTAGACGCGGGAGAGCCAGGCGCGTTCCTCGGGGAGGAAGCCGGCGGACTTCTGGTTGGCCCGCCAGTTCTTGAGGTCCTCGGGGCGGTGGGCGATGTTCCAGTCGCCGCAGACCAGGACTTCGCGCCCCTCGGCGGCGGCGCGGGCGCGCAGCGCGGTGAGGTGGACGAGGAATTCCGCCATGAAGCGCTCCTTCTCGTCCTGGCGTTCGGTGCCCACTTCGCCGGACGGGAGGTAAAGGCTGGCCACGGTCAGTCCGGGGAGGTCGATTTCGACGTACCTGCCCGAATTGTCGAATTCCGCCGACCCGAATCCGATCGCGGTGCGCTCGGGCTGCCGGCGGGAGAGGATGGCGACGCCGGCCCGGCCCTTGGCGGCGGAGGGGGCCCAGACCGCGTGCCAACCGTCCAGGTCGCGCAGTTCGACGGGCAGTTGGCCGGGCTCGGAGCGCACCTCCTGGAGGCAGATCACGGCCGCCTCCGTTCCGGCCAGCCATTCGACGAAGCCCTTCCTGGCCGCCGCCCGGATTCCGTTCACGTTCACACTCGTCACCACGATCACCCGGGCAGCCTACCGATTGGTCCGGTCGGGCCCGAAGCGTGACGCGCTCCAGCCGGTGGCGGACGGCCGGCGGACGAACCGTGGTGAGCAGCGGTCGTCGACGGGTGTCGCGAACGGAAGCCGCGGACGGACGTTGCGAACGCGTGTCGCCGACGGCTGTCGAGAGCGACTGTCGTGAACGCGACATGAATCCCCGTGACAGTCGCACCAAGCGACGTCATTGGTCTTGACCATCTCCCGAGACAGCACCTAGGGTCGCTTACTGCAAGGACCTTTAATAAAGAAGGACGGATAAAGGCCCGCTCTCCCACCTGCCGCAACAGCGGGCAGCGGGCCCGGGATCCGCCCTCCTTGTCAGGGCGGACGCACAGCAGGGTGGAGGACACGGTGGGAACGACGGGACAGCTTTCGCCGGTGCCGGAACCGAAGTACTGGCACCTGCGCACGGTGCTGCTGAGGACCATCGACTCGGAGTTCTCCACCGGCCAGGTCCTGCCGAACGAGCGCGAGCTCGCCGCCCGCTTCGGTGTGGCCCGGGCCACGCTGCGCCAGGCGCTCGACCAGCTGGAGCTGGAGGGCCGCCTGGTGCGCCGCCGGGGGATCGGCACGCTGATCGCCGCCCCGAGGGTCGGCGTCCCGGTGAACCGGCAGGAGGAGGGCTGGCCCGGCGCCGGGCGCAGCCAGGCCTGGCGCACCGTCGACTGCACCACCGCCGCCGCCTCCGCGCAGCTGGCCAAGGCGCTGGGGATCGCCGAGGGCGCCACCGTGCACACCGTCCGCCGGGTCCGCATGGTCGAGGGCCGCGCGATGGCGGTCGAGTCGCTGCACGTTCCGGCGTCCGCGCTGCCGCACCTGCCCGGTTTCCGGGCCGAGAGCGACCGCGCCCGTTCGGTGCTGCGCCAGCTGGAGCGCCTGGAGGTGGACGGCGAGTCCCGCGCCGTCGAGCTGGGTGTCGCGGAGGCCGAGGAGGCCCAGCTGCTGGAGCGGCCGCCGGGCACCCCGGTGCTGGTGCTGACCACCCACTACGCCTCCGCGGGCCGGCTGGTGGCGCTCTCCGTCTCCACCTACCGGGCGGACACCTGCAAGCTCACCTTCGGCGAGGCCGGCCTGGTCGAGGTCACCCCGGTCGGCGCGGGGGCCGAGGTCCGCACCGCCTCCTGAGGCCGACCCGCTTACTGAAGCGGCCCCGAAACCCGAGGCCTTTCCCGAAACCCTCGAGCACCGGCCCGGATGCCCAAGTGGCGTCCGGGCCGGTGCTGTCGATTGAGGGAGGGCCGGGCCGCGGGGGACGGCTCCGGCCCGCCGGTCAGATCCGGGGCGGGTCGACCGCGAAGAGCTGGTCCTCGACGTGGTCGAGGGCGACCCGCAGCGCGCCCATCGCGACGACCTCCGAGCCCAGCGCCGCCAGCGCCACCTCCGGGGCGCGGAGGGTGAACTGGGCCAGCCGCTCGCGCAGCGGCTCCAGCACCCCGTCCAGCCCGGCCGCCCAGCCGCCGATCACCACCAGCTGCGGGTCGATGGCCAGCACCAGCGCGGCCACGCCCTGTACCAGGCGGGTGAGGAAGCGGTCCATGGCGACCTTGGCCACCTCGTCGCCCTCCCGGGCCAGCCGCAGCACGCGGGCGACGGCCGCCTCGTCCAGCGGGTTGAGCGGCTTGCCGGTGGTGGAGAGCAGCCGCTCCGGGGTGACCTCCTGGCCGAGCAGGTGCAGGGCGCCGATCTCGCCGGCCGCGCCGCCGTGACCGCGGTGCAGCCGCCCGTTGATCAACGAGCCGGCGCCGGGGCTCAGGCCCGCCATCACGAAGACCACGTCGTCGGCGCCGACGGCCGAGCCCTGCCAGTGCTCGGCGATGGCCGCGAGGTTGGCGTCGTTCTCGATCAGGACGGGACAGCGGAACGAGCGGCGCAGCCGGGCGCCCAGGTCCAGGCCGGTCCAGCCGGGCATCGCGGTGCCGAGCCGGATCGTGCCCTCGCGGTCCACGATGCCGGGGGTGCCGATGCCGACCGCCCACAGGTTGTCCCGGGAGATCCCGGCCTTGCGCAGCACCTCGGCGACGGCGGTGCGGACGGCGGAGAGCCGGTCCTCGGCCTCCAGGGTCTCGTCGACCGGCTTGAAGTGACTGCCCACCACCTCGCCGGCGAGGTCGGCCAGGATGACCCGGATGTCGTGCACGCCGACCTCGATGCCGAGGATGTGCCCGGCCTCGGCGCGGAACCGGAACCAGCGGGCCGGACGGCCGCGGCGGCCGGTGCCCGGCTGGCCGTCCTCCCGGGGCTGTTCGACCTCCGCCACCAGTCCGGTCTCGACCAGGCCCTCGATGACACCCTCGACGGTCGGCCGGGACAGGCCGGTCTCGCCGACGAGCTGAGTCAGGGTCACGGAGTGGCCGGCCCGCAGCGCCCGAAGCGTGACCGCCGCGTTGATCCGCCGCAGCAGCGAGGAGTCTCCTCCGGTGAGCCGATCCGCCAATGCGATGCCCTTCGCCGTTCGCGCGACTGCCCTGGCGCGCGGTGTCGAGTGCGCGGAGCCCACCGAAAGGTCCGCGGGGTCGTGGTGCCCCCGGAACGCGGTACGGGCGGCGCGGAGGCCGCCCGCGGGAGGGCCCGGAGGACATGCCGGAGCCTACCCGGGGACCGCCCCGCTCGGCGAGGATTCCCGCAGCTCATCCGGGCTTCGGTATCGAAATGGTACGGACCGGGTGGTGGCGCGTGGCCGGGCTTCACGGGTCGGTCACGGGCGAGCGGACGCGGGCGGGCGCCCGGGGCTCCCGGGGCGGCTGCGGACGGCCGCGGGCACCCGTCGCCCGCCCCAGCGCTCCGTCACGGACGGCCCGCCACCCCGGCGCCGCCCGGGCGGTGGCCGCGCACCGACCAGCGGGCGCGGACCGACAGCAGCGAGCCGACGCTCAGCCAGGAGCACGCCGAGAGGGCGCTGAACACCGAACCGGCCGAGCCGATGGACAGCACGCTGCCGACCGAGCCGACGGACAGCACGGAGCCGACCGAGCCGATCGACAGCAGCGAGCCGATGGAGCCGATGGAGGCGATCGAGCCCAGCGAGGCCCGGGAGCGGATGGAGCGCACGGAAGCGGCCATGGGCCGATCGTAGCCGTGGCCGTCCGTCATGGCCCCTGGCTGTCCGTCGCGGCCGGGGCGTCGAACCGGCCGGGGCGTCGAACCACGTAGCCGCCAACCGAGCAGCCGCCAACCGAGCAGCCGTCAACCAAGCAGCCGTCGAACCGAGCCCGGCCGTCAGTCCACCCGGGCCGCGAACAGCCGCTGCCCCAGCAGCCCCATCGGGTGGCCGTCCTCCGGCAGGGTGAGCACGGTCGGGCAGCCGGCCGCGGTGAGCGCGGCCCGCCAGTGCTCGGCCGGGTGGGCGGCCGGGCCGTAGGTGTCGCCGGTGATCAGCAGGTCGAGCTGTTCGTCGGTGGGCGCGAGCAGCAGCAGCCGGCCGCCGGGTGCGAGGAGCCCGGCGAGCGCCGCGACCTCCTCCTCGGGCCCGCGGGTCGCAGTGGCGACCACGACGTCGTAACGGCCGCCGTCGGGGGTGAAGTGGTGCTCGGCGTTCGGCCGGGGACGGGCGGTCAGGGCCCGGGCGACGGTGGTCTCGGTGCCGTCGCGGTCGAGTTCGAGCACCCGCAGCGGCTCGGGCCCGCCGTGGGCTTCGGCGGTGCCGCGGACCAGTGCGCCGACGGCGGCACCGAGGTAGCCGCGGGAGGCGGCCCAGCGCACGGGTGGGGTGGCGGGGCGGGGCGCCTCCTCGCCGGTGATCAGCCGGGGCAGTCGCAGCGCGGCCCGCCGGGTCCGGTCCAGGACGGCGGCCGGGCCGAGGCCGTCGGCCCAGGCCTCGACGGCCGGGCGCCAGACGTCCCGGACGTCGGCGGTGGTGAGTTCGGGCGCGCCGTGGAAGAGCGGGCCCTGGGCTCCGCCGTCCTGGTGGGTGATCAGGCCGTGCCGGGCGAGGGCGGCCAGCCAGCGGCCGACCCGGGGGCGATGGGCGGGGACGACCATGGCGGTGGCGAGGATCTCGGGCTCGGAGCGGCCGGGGCCGGGGCCGGGGCCGATGAGCACACCGGCCTGCTGGAGGGCGTGCAGCAGCGTGGTGAGCACGGCCCGGTCGAGGTGGGCGCCGAAGGCGGTGACCTGGTCCGCGGTGACGCCGATGCTGTGCTTCCAGGCGGCGGCGGTGGCGGCCTGCGCGTCGGCGCGCAGCCGGCGGTCGGCGGCCTCGGCCTGGCTGTGCGGGGCGCGCACGTGGGCGAGGACGGCACCGAGTGCCTCGACGGCGGCGTACACGTCGTCCTGGCGGGGCTCGGGGCCGACGTGCAGGACCAGCCGCAGCGCGCGGAGGTCGTGGTCGGCGAGGCCGGGTTGCCGGCTGAGCCGCCAGAGCAGGGCGGAGGGCAGGCTGAGGTGGGTGGTGCGGTTGGCGGCGAGGGCGGCGAGGAGTTCGTCGGCGGGCTGGTCGGGGTCGGCGCAGTGCACGGTGCCGCCGGCCAGCAGGGTGGCCAGGGCGAGTTCCAGGGCGAGGTCGGTGCCGGGGTGCAGCACGGTGTGCCGGACCGGCGGCGGGCCGAGGACGCCCGCCCAGTGCCGCAGCCGCTGTTCGGCGGCCCGGGCGGCGGAGGGCGGCAGCGCGGCGTGCTCGGCGACGCGTTCGGCGAGGGCCCGGGGCAGGCCGCCCGGCGGGGAGACGCCGAGCAGCAGGCCCATGCCGCTGACCGTGCGCCCGCCGGCGACGACGGCGGGCCGGTCGCCGAGTTCGCGCAGCGCGCTGACCAGCGCGGGGGTCGAGGCCAAGGTGATCACTCCGGGGTGCGGGGGAGAAGCCGCACTACTGAACCATGCGTCCGGGCGGGAAGCGGCGGTCCATGGGTCAAAATTCCGTAATGATTTTCATATCGGCCAGCCAAGCGGGCGGAGCGAGGGGCGTCGCGAGGACCTCGGAACCGGACCCTCCGGAAGCCCGGTGCGATCTCTTGACAGCGGGTGCGGCTGCTGGATTACTTGGCCTTGGCGCGCCCTGACCGAACGATCGGTCGGGCTCGCTCGATCGGCCGACCCGCGAAGGAGCGACGATGACCGGCAGCGCACCCGAACCGCGCCGACGCCTGGGGGAGCCGATCGAGCCCGCACTCCTGGACGCCGGGGAGCGGATGGGCGTCGACGAACTGCGCGCCCACCAGCTCGACCGGCTCCAGGCCACCCTGCGGCACGCCTACGACAACGTCGAGCTCTACCGCCGCAAGTTCGACGCGGCGGGCGTGCGTCCCGAGGACTGCCGCAGCCTGGACGACCTCGCCCGCTTTCCCTTCACCACCAAGGCCGACCTGCGCGAGGGCTACCCCTTCGGCATGTTCGCCGTCCCGATGGAGCGGGTCCGCCGGATCCACGCCTCCAGCGGCACCACCGGACGCCCGACCGTGGTCGGCTACACCGAGAACGACCTGTCCATGTGGGCGGACGTCGTCGCCCGCTCGATCCGCGCGGCCGGCGGCCGCCCCGGCCACAAGGTGCACGTCGCCTACGGGTACGGGCTGTTCACCGGAGGCCTCGGCGCGCACTACGGCGCCGAGCGGGCCGGCTGCACCGTCATCCCGGCCTCCGGCGGCATGACCGCCCGACAGGTCCAGCTGATCCAGGACTTCCGGCCCGAGATCATCATGGTCACCCCCTCCTACCTGCTGACCCTGCTGGACGAGTTCGAGAAGCAGGGCGTCGACCCGCGCGCCAGCTCGCTGAGGGTCGGCATCTTCGGCGCCGAGCCCTGGACGGAGGAGATGCGGCGCGAGATCGAGGACCGGCTCGATCTGCACGCCGTCGACATCTACGGACTCTCCGAGGTGGTGGGCCCCGGCATCGCCCAGGAGTGCGTGGAGACCAAGGACGGGCTGCACATCTGGGAGGACCACTTCTACCCGGAGGTGGTCGACCCGTTCACCGACCGGGTGCTGCCGGACGGCGAGGGCGGCGAACTGGTCTTCACCTCGCTGACCAAGGAGGCCCTGCCGGTCATCCGCTACCGGACCCGCGACCTGAGCCGGCTGCTGCCCGGCACCGCCCGGCCGTCCTTCCGGCGGATGGAGAAGGTCACCGGCCGCAGTGACGACATGATCATCCTGCGCGGGGTGAACCTCTTCCCGACCCAGATCGAGGAGATCCTGCTGCGCACCCCGGGCGTCGCCCCGCACTTCCAGCTGCGGCTGACCCGGCAGGGGCGACTGGACCACCTCACGGTGCGCGTCGAGGCGCGCCCGGACGCGCCCGCCGGGCAGCGGGAGGCGGCGCGGGAGGCGATCGTCCGGGCGGTGAAGGACGGGGTGGGGGTGACGGTCGCGGCCGAGGTGGTGGAGCCCTACACGCTGGAGCGCTCGGTCGGGAAGATCAAGCGGGTGATCGACGAGCGGCGGTAGTCCGCGGGGGCACGGCGACGGGCGGGGCGCCGAACGGGAGGCCCGGCGGCGCCGAGCCCGAGGGTTCGGAGCAGGCGGCCCCGACCGGCGGGTGGACCCGACCGACCCAACCGGCGGCTCGAGCCAACGCTCCGAACCGGCGGCCCGAGGAGCGACCGTCCCAACCGGCGGCCCGACGCGACCGTCGGACCCGGCAGGCCGAGAAACGACCGCCCGAACCGGCGGCCTGAGCCGACCCTCCGAACCGGCGGCTCGAACCGACGGGCCGTCGGAGGCGCACGGCTGTCCGGGGGGTGATGCCGTACGCCTCCGACGTCTACAGAAATGTAGACGGTCACCCGGTGGGGCGTCCAGCCGCGCCCGTTCGGCGCATCCGGATCGTGGTCCGGCCCGGAGTTTCCCAGACTCTGTGGAGAGGGGGTGGACTCAACCGGAGAGGCATCCTCATGAGCAACGGGCTTCGCCGCGTCCTCGCGGTGGCGGCAGTGGTTTCCCTCGGCCTCGGCGCGGCGTCCTGCGGCAGCGCCAAGCAGTCGTCCTCCAGCGGCGGTTCGTCCGGCGGCGCGAGCGCCGGGGGCGGCGGGAGCGCGAGCGGCACGGTCGCCGTGGGGGCCGTCCGGATCGGCCTGCTCCTCCCGGAGAGCAAGACCACCCGCTACGAGCAGTTCGACCGGCCGCTGATCGAGCAGCGGATCAAGCAGCTGGCCCCGGACGCCCAGATCGACTACTACAACGCCAACCAGGACGCGACCCTCCAGCAGACCCAGGTGGACACCGCCCTCACCAAGGGCGACAAGGTGCTGATCCTGGACGCGGTGGACGCCAAGTCGATCCAGTCCTCCGTCCAGAAGGCCCACGCCGCGGGCGTCAAGGTCGTCGCCTACGACCGCCTGGCCCAGGGGCCGGCCGACGCCTACGTCTCCTTCGACAACCACAAGGTCGGCGAACTCCAGGGGCAGGCCCTGGTGGCCGCGGTGGGCGACAAGGCCAACGCCGGTCAGATCTTCATGATCAACGGCTCGCCCACCGACCCCAACGCGGCCGACTTCAAGGCCGGTGCGCACAGCGCGATCGACGGCAAGCTGAAGGTCGGCAAGGAGTACGACACCCCGCAGTGGGACCCGAACACGGCCAACCAGGAGGCCGCCGCCGCGATCACCGCGATCGGCGGGAGCAACGTCGTCGGCGCCTACTCCGCCAACGACGGCATGGCCGCCGGTGTCGCCACCGCCCTGAAGGCGTCCGGCCTGAGCGTCCCGCTGACCGGCCAGGACGCCCAGCTCGACGGCATCCAGCGGATCGTGGCCGGCACCCAGACCATGACGATCTACAAGCCGTTCAAGCCGGAGACCGACGCCGCTGCCCAGATGGCCGTCGCGCTGGCCGCCGGCAAGCCGCTCGGCAACCTCGCCCCGACGTCCGTGACCAACGGCAGCGGCAACAAGGTGCCGGCCAACCTGATCACCCCGATCGTCGTCAACAAGGACAACATCAAGACCACCGTGGTCCAGGACGGCCTCTACACCGTCGAGCAGATCTGCACGCCGGACTACGCCGCCGCCTGCAAGACCGCCGGCCTCCAGTAGACGGGTCCGGCGATTCGCGCCGCGCGACCGGCGGGAATCGTCGACCACCGCTGGTCCGACGGCACCCCGAGACGAGTGGCCCCGCCTCCACGACGGAGGCGGGGCAAGGGAGTTGGTCACTGTGGCAGGTGAGACCGTACTGGCCCTGCGCGGGGTCTCCAAACGGTTCGGCGCCGTCCAGGCGCTCACCGGCATCGAACTGGAGGTGCACGCCGGCGAGGTGCTGGCCCTGGTCGGCGACAACGGCGCCGGGAAGTCCACCCTGGTCAAGTCCATCGCCGGGGTGCACCAGCCCGACGAGGGCGTCATCGAGTGGCAGGGACGGCCGGTGACCATCCACCGCCCGCAGGACGCCCAGCAGTTGGGCATCGCCACCGTCTACCAGGACCTCGCGCTGTGCGACAACCTCGACGTGGTCGGGAACCTCTTCCTCGGCCGCGAGATCCGGCGCTTCGGCGTCCTCGACGAGGTCGCGATGGAGAAGCGCTCCCGGACGCTCCTGGACACCCTCTCCATCCGCATCCCCAGCGTGCGCATTCCGGTCGCCTCGCTCTCCGGCGGCCAGCGCCAGGTCGTCGCGATCGCCCGTGCGCTGATCGGCTCGCCCAAGGTCGTGATGCTGGACGAGCCGACCGCCGCCCTGGGCGTCGAGCAGACCGCCCAGGTGCTCGACCTGGTCGAGCGGCTGCGCGAGCAGGACCACGGCGTGATCCTCATCAGCCACAACATGGCGGACGTGATGGCCGTCGCGGACACCGTCGCGGTGCTGCGCCTCGGCCGCAACAACGGTGTCTTCGACAAGCGCTACACCAACCAGGAAGAGATCATCTCGGCCATCACCGGCGCCACGGACAACGCCGTGACCCGCCGCAAGGCCCGTGGCCAGGAGGGTTCCCAGTGAGCGAGAACTTCCCCGGGGGCGCTCCCGGCGGTGAACCCGGGCGCCACCACCACCTGCCCGAGGAGAGCATGCCCGCGGGCGGGGTCAACGCGCCCGTGCCGGTGGCCCCGGAGGCCACACCCGCCGTCGACCCGCGGCTGATCGTGCGCCAGGAGGGCGTCAAGGGCTACCTGGGCGAGTTCCGGCGCCGGATGAGCAGCGGCGAACTGGGCTCACTGCCCGTGGTGCTGGCCCTGATCGTGATCTGGGCCGTGTTCGGCAGCCTCAACAGCAGCTTCCTGTCCGCCCAGAACCTGTCCAACCTGTCCCAGCAGATCGTCGGCACCGGCATGATCGCGATCGGCGTGGTCTTCGTGCTGCTGCTCGGCGAGATCGACCTCTCGGTGGGTTCGGTCAGCGGTCTGTGCGCGGCGATCTACGCCGTCCTCAACGTGACCAACGGCGTCAACCAGTGGGTGGCGCTGATCACCGCGATCGCCGGCGGTGCGATCGTCGGTGCCATCCACGGCATCTTCTTCGCGAAGGTCGGCGTCCCGGCGTTCGTCGTCACCCTGGCCGGCAACCTCGGCTGGAACGGCCTGATGCTCCAGGTGCTCGGCGCCAGCGGCACCGTCAACCTGTCCGGTACGGACATCGTCTCCAGGCTCTACAGCACCATCTACGGCCAGCAGGCCGCCGCCTACGGCACCGCGCTGGTCGGCGTGCTGCTGTTCCTGGGCGCCTCACTGATCGACGCCCGCCGGCGCCGGGCCGCGGGCGTGCCGTACCGACCGGTCACCGACATCGTGCTGCGCACCGTGCTGCTGGCGATCATCGCCTTCCTGGCCGCCTACACGCTCAACCAGTACAAGGGACTGCCGCTCGCCCTCCTGATCTTCCTGATCTTCATCGTGGTGCTGGACTGGGTGCTGCGCCGCACCGCCTACGGGCGGCAGGTGTTCGCGCTCGGCGGCAACATCGAGGGCGCCCGCCGGGCCGGCATCAACGTGGCCTGGATCCGGATCAGCGTCTTCACCATCTGCTCCACCATGGCGGCCATCGGCGGCCTCTTCCTGGCCGCCCAGATCCAGTCCGCCAGCCAGACCTCCGGCGGCGGCAACCTGCTGATGAACGCCATCGCGGCGGCCGTCATCGGCGGCACCAGCCTGTTCGGCGGACGCGGCAAGACCTGGTCGGCGCTGCTCGGCGCGCTGGTGATCGGCTCGATCCAGTCCGGGATGAACATCGAGGGCCTGAGCAACGCCATCCAGTTCATGATCACCGGTGCGGTGCTGCTGGCCGCCGTCGTGGTCGACTCGCTCGCCCGCCGCACCCAGAAGGCCGCCGGCCGGGCGTGAGGCCCACCGCGCCGGCCCTATGCTGCGGGCATGCCGATCGAGCTGCGAACCCCTCAGGCGGACGCCGACCTCGCCCTGATCCGGCGGGAGACCGAGCTGAAGCCCGTCCCCTTCGTGCCGGAGATCCGGCTGCACATGGCGCCGGACGCGATCGCCCTGTGGGAGACCACCGAGCGCGAGCGCGGTCGGGCCGGACTGCCGCCGCCGTTCTGGGCCTTCGCCTGGGCCGGCGGGGTGGCGGTCGCGCGGCACGTGCTCGACCACCCCGAACTGGTCGCCGGGCGGGCCGTCCTGGACGTCGCCGCCGGGTCGGGACTGGTCGGGGTGGCTGCCGCGCTGAGCGGCGCCGCCACCGTCCGGGCGGCCGAGATCGACGCCTACGCGGTGACCGCGATCGGACTGAACGCGGAGGCCAACGGCGTCCGGGTGGACGGTGCACTGGTGGACCTGGTGGACGGCGACGGCGCACCCGCCGAGGTGGTGCTCGCCGGGGACGTGTTCTACGAACGGGCCATGGCCGCCCGCTTCCTGCCGTTCCTGGAGCGGGCCGCGGCCCGCGGGGCCACCGTGATCGTCGGTGATCCGGGGCGGGCCTACCTGCCGAGGGACCGGTTCACGGCCGTCGCGGCGTACCGGGTGCCGGTGGTGGCGGACCTGGAGGACACCGCGGTCAAGACCACCACGGTGTGGCGGCTCGGCTGACGGGTGTGCGACCGGTCGGGTCGGAGCGGGGGCACGGGGCGATGCGGGACCGTGTCATGATGGTTACTGACTGGTAATCGGTTGATGTCCAGTCAGTGAACCGTGTACCACCGTAAGGAGTCACCCATGCGTCGACGCATGTCCGCCCTCGTCCTGACCGCCGCCCTGGCAGGCGGCGCCCTGGCGACGGCCGCCCAGGTCGCCTCCGCCCAGCCGGCGGCCGCCGCCTCGATCAAGGTCGACCTCAGGGAGATGCGCCAGCAGGTCGCCGAGCTGCGCCAGAAGGCCGACCGGCTGGACCGCGCGGGCCAGCGGGACGCGGCGCGCAAGGCCCGTGCCCAGGCCGACGCGCTGCAGCGCCGGATCGAGCAGATCGAGAAGACCGAGCAGGACACCAGCCACCACATCTGATCACCGCTGGGTCCGGCGGTCGCCGGCTTCGGCGACC
>NZ_JBEPAK010000200.1:0-13071 GCF_040298565.1 Kitasatospora sp. NPDC001539
GTCGTGTATCTTGTGTTCCATTTGTTGGCCTCCCACGCGACCGCCCGGCCGCCGGGGGGGCGGGCGCGCGCCCCCCCCCCCCCGGCCCCCCCGCCCCCGACCGGTGGGGGCGTCCGGGACTCGCGCCGGGCCGATCCCGGCCGGTCGGCCGGGGCCCGAGCGAAGCGGCCGGAGCGGCGAACCGCGCCGACCAGAGCACTCTGCCCGACGAGCACTTAAGTGTTCGAGCGCTCCCGGGGGTTGTGAGACACTTCCGTCCGTCTCAACGCCATGACCTGGTGTTTGGGACGCCAGGCCGCTGAGGTTGGAGAAGGAGAGACACCGAACGGCCCGGGCCGGGCGCACTCTCCCGCCCCGTCCCCGTGTCCCGTCTCGCGACCGTTGGAGGGCCGCATTGGCTTCCGCCTGGAAGGAACTGCCCGAGGAGCTGCCCCCAGCCGCCCGACGGCTGGCGGAGGAACTCCGCGCCCTCAAGGACGCCACCGGACTCTCGCTGGCGGAACTGGCCGGCCGGACCCACTACAGCCGGGCCTCCTGGGAGCGCTGGCTGAACGGCAAGCGGGTGGTGACCGAGCAGGCACTGGAGGCCCTGGTCGCGTCGGTGGAGTGCGACGCGGCGGAGCTGCGGCGGCTGTGGCGACTGGCGGTGGAGCCCGTGGGCGTGCCGGCCGACCGGACCGCTCCGGCTGATCCGTTGGACTCGGTTGATCCCGTCGATCTGGCTGATCATGTCGACCCGGTTGATCCCATTGGTCCGGCCGATCCCGCTGACCCGGCCGAAGCGGGCCGCCCCGACGACCGGAACGGCCAGGCCGAGCGGGCCGAGAAGGCGGAGCAGACCGAGGCCGAGGAGGCCGTCCGGCCCGCCCTCCCCTGGTGGCGGAGCCGGGCGGCGCTGGCCGCGGGCGCGGTGGTGGTGGCGCTGCTGGTGGTGCTGGTCGGTCTGCGGGTCACCCGGCACGACGAGCAGGCCTCGGCGGCCGACGTCCCGGCCCCGCCCGCCGTCCCCAGCGCCCAGCCCGTCCCGTCCGCGCCCGTCTGCCGCGCCGTCGGCTGCGCGCACAAGGACCCCAAGACCACCGGCTGCGGCAAGGACGCCCGGACGCTGCAGACCCAGGTCGTCGGCAAGGTCGTCGTCTACCTCCGGTACAGCCGCACCTGCCAGGCCGCCTGGGCGGCGATCACCGAGGGCGAGCCCAAGGACTACGCGGTGATCACCGACAGCACCGGGGACAGCGAGACGGCCATGATCCACTGGGGCTACGACAACTACTCGGCCATGCTGAACGCGGCGGACCCGGCGGTCGGGTTCCAGGTCTGCGGCTATCAGCCGGCCGGACACGACTGCACCGGGACCGTGGCCGACCTGGCCTCGGTGGTGGCCTCCACCCCGATCCCGATCGGCCCCGCCTCACCGCCCCCGGGCACCGGAGCCACGGCGGCGGCAACGGCTACGGCAACGGCTACGGCTACGGCTACGGCGGGCGACCCGACCGGCCCGGCCGTTTCGACCGGTCAAGCCGACCCGGCGGGTTCCACCCGGTCCCCGGCCACCGACCCGGCCCAGGCCTCGCCGAGCCCGTCCGCCCCTCAGTCCAGGTAGCCGCGCAACTGGTCGGCGTAGGCGTGGTCGCGGAGCTTGACCAGCGTCTTGGACTCGATCTGGCGGATCCGCTCCCGCGTCACGCCGAACACCGCGCCGATCTCCTCCAGGGTGCGCGGGCGGCCGTCGTCCAAGCCGTAGCGGAGCTTGACGACCTGGCGCTCCCGCTCGCCGAGGGTGGCGAGCACCGCGTCCAGGTGCTGGCGCAGCAGCAGGAAGGTCGCGGACTCGGCGGGCGAGGCGGCGTCGGCGTCCTCGATCAGGTCGCCGAGCGCGAGGTCGTCCTCCTCGCCGACCGGGGTGTGCAGCGAGATCGGCTCCTGGGCCAGCCGGAGCAGCTCGCGCACCCGCTCCTCGGTGAGTTCCAGGGCGGCGGCGATCTCGGCCGCGGTCGGCTCCAGGCCGCGTTCCTGCAGCAGCGTGCGCTGGACCCGGACGACGCGGTTGATCAGTTCGACCACGTGGACCGGCACCCGGATCGTCCGGGCCTGGTCGGCCAGCGCCCGGCTCATCGCCTGCCGGATCCACCAGGTCGCGTAGGTGGAGAACTTGTAGCCGCGGGCGTAGTCGAACTTCTCGACCGCCCGGATCAGGCCGAGGTTGCCCTCCTGGATCAGGTCCAGCAGGGTCAGCCCGCGGCCGACGTACCGCTTGGCGACGGACACCACCAGGCGCAGGTTGGCCTCGATCAGACGGCGCTTGGCGATCCGGCCGAGGACCACCAGGGTGTCCAGTTCACGGGCCAGTGCGTCCGGCGGCGGAGGGTCACCGTCGAGCCGCTCCTCGGCGAAGAGGCCGGCTTCGATCCGGCGGGCCAGCTCGACCTCCTCGGCGGCCGTGAGGAGCCGGATCCGGCCGATTTCCCGCAGGTACTGGCGCAGCAGGTCCGCGGACGGGGCCACGCCTCCGGCGGATTCGACGGAGTCGGCGGAGTCGGCGGAGTCGGCGGGCTCGAGGGCCTCGTCCGGGCCGTCGGACTCCTCGGCTTCCGGCTCCGGCTCGGCGACCGGGTCCAGGCTGTCGGGGTGGCCTTCCGGCAGGCCCTGCGTGGGGATCCGGGCACCGCCCGGGAGCGCCGCCCCGGCCCGGCCGTGGTCCGTCTCCTGCGCCGCGGCCGGTTCGGCGGGCTCGGTTCGTCTACTGGCGGTGGTCGCTGCGGCGAGGCCTTGCTCCACGGGCATCCCCTCGGGGCGGGCGCGACTGTGTCGGACCCGCACTGGTCGGAGACAGGACGCCCTCCAGTGTGCGGTACGCCACACTCCGCGGCCGAGACTCGTGCGCCGACTTTCTGTGCAGCGGGCTTCCGCCCGTCGCACGGCGGGCTTCCGCCCGGGCCTACAGCGCGGCCGCGCCCCGGCTGCGGAGCTGCTGCCCGTACTGCTGGAGCTGCCACAGCTCGGTCTGCACCGCGCGCAGTTGCTCGGCGTCGGCCCGGGGGCCGAGCCGCTGGAGGTAGCCGCGGACCTCGTTCACCCGCCGGTCGACCGCCAGCAGGCGCAGCTTGACCAGGAACTCGCCCGCGTAGATCGCGTCGGCCTTGCGGCGCGACCGCACCGGTTCGACGGTCAGTTCCGTCACCAGCGAGCGCACCCGGTCGTCCGGGGCCGCCTCGCGCACCGCGCTGGTGAAGTCGGGCAGGGTCGCCCCGTACGCCGCGCCGCCGGCCTTGGCGATGGCCTGCCGGACGGCGGCGTACGGCGGGGTCGGGAACTCGTCCTCGCCGTAGTGGTCGAAGGCCGGGCTGACCAGGTCGGGGTGCTGGAGCGCCAGCTTGAGCAGTTCACGCTCGACGAACTGGGCCGGGTCGCGCGGGTTGAGCCGGAAGGCGGGCTGGGCGGGGCGCTGCGGCTGGACCGGCTCCGGGCGGCGGGCGCCCGCGCCGCGCGGGTTCTGCTGGCGCTCGCGGTCCCAGCGGGCCAGCTGGGAGACCCGGCGGACCACGAAGGGCTCGTCCAGGATCCCGAGCATGCCGGCCAGGCGGACGGCGTACTCGTGCTGGATCGAGCGGTCCTTGATCTTGGCGACGATCGGGGCGGCCTCCTCCAGTGCCGCCGAGCGCCCCTCGGGGGTGTCGACCCGGTGCCGGGCCACCACGGAGTTCAGCGCGAACTCGAACAGCGGGACCGGGTTGTCGATCAGCTGCCGGACCGCCTCGTCGCCCTGGGCGAGCCGGAGCTCACAGGGGTCCATGCCGCCGGGGCTGACCGCGATGGAGGTCTTGGCGGCGAACTTCTGGTCGTCCTCGAAGGCGCGCAGCGCGGCCTTCTGGCCGGCCGCGTCACCGTCGAAGGTGAAGACCGTCTCGCCCCGGTACTGCGAGGTGTCCATCAGCAGCCGGCGGATGATCTTGATGTGGTCCTCGGCGAAGGCGGTGCCGCAGGTGGCCACCGCCGAGGTGACCCCGGCCAGGTGGCAGGCCATCACGTCGGTGTAGCCCTCGACCACCACCGCCCGGCCCGACCGGGCGATCTCCTTCTTCGCCAGGTCGATGCCGTACAGCACGTGGGACTTCTTGTAGATCGGCGTCTCGGGGGTGTTCAGGTACTTCGGGCCGTTGTCGTCCTCGCGCAGCCGGCGGGCGCCGAAACCGACCACCTCGCCCGCGATGTCCCGGATCGGCCAGACCAGCCGGCCCCTGAAGCGGTCGATCAGCCCGCCGCGCTGGCCCTGCGAGGCCAGGCCGCCGACCAGGATCTCCTTGTCGCTGAACCCCTTGCCGCGCAGGAAGCGCACCAGGTGCTCCCACCCCGCGGGGGCGTAGCCGACGCCGAAGGTCCTGGCGGCCTCCTCGTCGAAGCCGCGCTCGGCCAGGAACCGGCGGCCGATCTCCGCCTCCGGCGAGGCCAGCTGCTCCTGGTAGTAGGCGGCGGCCACCTTGTGGGCCTCGACCAGGCGGGTCCGCTCGCCCTGCTGGTGGCGGGGGCTGTAGCCGCCCTCCTCGTAGCGGAGGGTGATCCCGGCCTGGGCGGCCATCCGCTCGACGGCCTCGGCGAAGGTGAAGTGCTCGATCTTCATCAGGAAGGCGATGGTGTCGCCGTTCTCCTGGCAGCCGAAGCAGTGGAAGACGCCCTTGGCGGGGTTCACGTAGAAGGAGGCGGACTTCTCGTCGTGGAAGGGGCAGACGCCCTTGTACTCGCCGCCGCCACCGTTGGTCAGCTGTACGTAGTCGCCGACCACCGCGTCGATCGGCAGCGCGTTGCGCACCGCCTGTACGTCTTCGTCCCTGATCCGCCCGGCCACCCCGGAAGTCTACTGGGGCGGCCGGGGTTTCCGGCCGGGCTCCCGGCCCGCTGTCGGCGGCCGGGGGCCGGGAGCCCGGGGCCGGGAGCCCGGTGGCCGGCCGCTACCAGCCCGGAGGCCGGCCGCTACACCCAGGCGGTGCCGACGAGCTTGGCGTGCAGGGCGAGCGCCGAGGCGTCCGTCAGGGTGGCGATCTGGTCGATGACCGTGCGCAGGGCGGCGCGGTCGTCCTCGGCCTCCTCGTACATCGCGGCGAAGACCGGGTCCAGCCCCTCGGGGGCTCGCTGGGTGAGGACGTACGCCAGCTCGGCGATCACGATCCGCTGGCGGGCGCGCAGCTGGGCCTGCTCGTCGCGCTGCATGACGAAGCGGACGGCGACGGCCTTGAGCACCGCGCACTCCAGCCGGACCTCCCTCGGCACCACCAGTTCGGCGGCGTAGCGGGTGAGCCGGCCCGGGCCGTAGCGGGCCCGGGTGGCCTGCTCGGCGGCCAGGCAGAAGCGGCCGATCAGCTGGCTGGTGAGGTCCTTGAGCCCGGCCCGGGCGCGCGCCGTGCCGTCGTAGCTGCGCGGCCACCACTCCTGGGCGAGCAGCCGGTCCAGGGCGGCGGCCAGCTCCTCGGGCTCGGCGTCCGGGGCGTAGCGCTCGGCGACCTTGAACAGTTCGCCGCGCTCGCTCGGGGCGCGCAGCGCGTCCGGGTGGATGTGGCCGGCCTGGAGGCCGTCCTCCACGTCGTGGGTGGAGTAGGCGACGTCGTCGGACCAGTCCATCACGGTGGCCTCGAAGCACTTGCGCCCGGCCGGGGAGCCGGCTCGCAGCCAGCGGAAGACCGGGAGGTCGTCGGCGTAGACGCCGTACTTGTGCGAGGCCGGGTCGGTGGGGTGGGCCCCCTTGGTCCAGGGGTACTTGGTGGCGGCGTCGAGGGCGGCCCGGGAGAGGTTGAGGCCGACGCTGCGGCCGGGCCAGGGGGCGAGCCGGGCGGCGGGCTGCTCGCCCCGGGGGGCGAAGCGCTTGGGTTCGAGCCGGGTGAGGATGCGCAGCGACTGGGCGTTGCCCTCGAAGCCGCCGCAGGCCTCGGCGGCCTGGTCGAGGGCCTCCTCGCCGGTGTGGCCGAACGGCGGGTGGCCGATGTCGTGGGCCAGGCAGCCGGTCTCGACCAGGTCCGGGTCGCAGCCCAGGGCCGCGCCCAACTCCCGCCCGACCTGCGCGCATTCGAGGGAGTGGGTGAGCCGGGTGCGCGGGAAGTCGCTGCGCATCGGGGCGACCACCTGGGTGGTGCCGGCCAGTCGGCGCAGCGCCGCGGAGTGCAGCACCCGGGCGCGGTCGCGCTGGAACGCCGTACGGCCGGGGCGCTTGTCCGGTTCGGGGACCCAGCGGGCCTCGGCGGTGTGGTCGTACGCGATCGGGGCGGCGAGGCGGTGCGTGGTGTCATCCATATGACATTCACGGTACGCCGCACCTCCGACACGCGGGGTGTGCCGCGCGCGAAGGAGCGCGGGCCGGGGCGTGAACGGCGGGCAGCGCGCCGGTGCCCGCCTCCCGCGAACCGCTCGTACCCGGACGGCCCAGTTCCCCCGGCCGCCGGGGGCCGGCCAGCCTGCCACGGCCTCGGGGGCCGGTCCGCTCCGGTCAGCCCCGGACGGCCTTGAGCAGGGCGGCGGCCATCCCCTCCTGTCCCCTGGCGTTGGGGTGCACCGGCGCCAACCCCCCGGCCGGGAGCGGCGGCTCGATCCAGCGGGCGCCCTCGCCCGCGCACATGTCGTGCCCGGCGGAGGGGCCGGCGGTGTCCACGAAGACCGCCCCGGCCGCCTCCGCGCGCTGCTTGAGCATCGCGTTGAGCTGCTGCTCCTTCTCCGTCAGGAACCCGAGGTCCGCCGGCGCGAGCGTGGTGCCGAGCACCGGCACGCAGCTCGCCGGATCGGCCGGGAGCAGGGCCGGGTAGCCGACCACGTAGACCCGGGCCTGCGGCGAGCGCCGCCGGATGTCCTGGAGGACCTGGGAGACCTGCTCGCCGGCCGCGTCCACCCTGGCCCGGAGCTGGTCGTGGCCGCCGGAGGAGTAGTGGTCCCGGCAGGGCGCGCCCCCGCGTTCCTCGCCGACCAGGCTCTTCACCGCGTCCACCAGGGTGTCCTTGGCGCACTCGGTGAGCACCTCCATGAAGCCCGCGTCATTGCCGCCGATCCCCACGGTGACCAGCCGGGTGGCCGGGGAGAGGGCGTCCAGCTGGGCGGGGTTGGACCCGCCGTCGGTCCTCTGCGGGGCCCGCAGGTCCCCCGTGCGGGCGCCGCTGCAACTGACGTCCCGGAACTGCGAGGGCGGCAGGTCGAGCGCCTTCGCCACCAGTGCGGGGTAGTCGACCCCGGAGCGGAGGCAGCCGCTCGGCTCGCCGACCTGCGGGGCGATCCTGATCCCGGCCGTGTACGAGTCGCCGAGCGCCACGTACGGCCCGGTGGGCACCGGGGTCGGGGTCGGCGTCGAGGTGGCCGCGGCGGCCGTCCGCCCGGGCAGCGCGCCGGCGAAGCCGGGCCCCGCCGCGCCCGGACCGCCCCCGCCGCTGCACCCGGCCAGCAGCAGCGCGGCCAGCCCGGCCGTCGCGGCGACGGTCGGGCGTGTGGTCCTCGGCATGGTGTCCCCCCGGGGGTACGAGTCGCGGGCAGCTCCGTACGGCGGCCCGTCCCCCGGGCACCCCAGGGTGCAACGCGCGGGCGGCGGCCGATGACTCCCGGCCGGGGCGGAACCACCCGCCCGGCCGACTCCGCCGCCACGACGCCGTGTTGGGCTCCGGCGCTGCGCGGCGCCTTCGTGAGCCCCCGGGGCTACTCGGCGCCGCGCTCGTGCTCGGCGAGGAACTCCTCGAAGCGCCGCCCCAGCTCGTCCGCCGAGGGCAGGTCCACCGGCTCGGCGAGCAGGCTCTCCCGGCCCTCCGCGCCCACCACCGCGTCGTACTGGCCCTCCATGCCACGGATCGCCGAGCGCAACTCGCCGTCCCCCTGGGCCAGCTGCTCCTCGATGTCGGCGTAGACCTCGCCGACCCGCCGGCGCAGCGCTTCACCCGGCAGCACCAGGCCGGTGGCGGACTGCACCGCCTCCAGGATCAGCACGGCGGCGGCCGGGTAGGCCGAGCGGGCCACGTAGTGCGGGACGTGCGCGGCGAAGCCCAGCACGTCGTGCCCGGCCTCGGCGAGGCGGTACTCCAGCAGGGCCTGGGCGCTGCCCGGGACCTGCGCCTGCTCGAACCACTGCGGGTAGCCCGGCGCGAGGTCGAGCCGGTTGCCGTGCGGGGTCAGGCCGACCGGGCGGGTGTGCGGGACGCCCATCGGGATGCCGTGGAAGTCCACGGCGAGGCGGACCTCGAAGCGCTCGACCAGCTCGCGCACGGCCCGGGTGAAACGCTCCCACTCGACGTCCGGCTCGGGGCCGCTGAGCAGCAGGAACGGCGCGCCGGCGGCGTCGCGCACGAGCCGGAGCAGGATCTCCGGAGGGTCGTAGGACGTCCACTGGTCGCGGTCGAAGACCATCGCGGGGCGGCGGGCCCGGTAGTCGACCAGGCGGTCGTGGTCGAAACGGGCCACCACCTGCGGCGATCCGGTCTCCAGGAGGTGCGCCACCACCTGGCCGCCGGCCTCACCGGCGTCCATGAAGCCCTCGAAGTGGTGGAGCAGCACCAGGCCGGCGCCGGTGTCGCGCAACTCCGCGGCGGCCGCGGCCACCGCGGCCACGCCCTGCTCGTCCAGCTCGTACAGCGCCTGGAAGTCACGCACGCGCACCCATCCCCGTTCTCTGCTCGACCCGATCCGTCCGGCCTGTCGTCCTGTCCAGCGCGCCGGGCGGCGCCGGAATTCCCGCCGCGGCGAACGGGCCGCCGGACGCCCCGGGGCGGCACCCGCCGCACGGCCCGCCGGACGATCCCGCGGACCATGATCGCACCCGGCGGCAAAGCCCCTGGTCACGGGTGTTCGGCCGCCCCGTCCCGAGCGCGCCGCGCAGGCCCGCGCCGCCATTCGCGTGCCGCGAAGTGACGCACCGCCTTCTGGCGGGTATCGTCCTCTCGCTGCCTCGCATCGTCGCGTCGTCGTCACGTCGTCCGTAACGCCGTCGGCCACGTCCCGGATCGATGCTCCGGCAGCCACCCACGACGCATCTTGCCTTCACCTGGCCGCCTGCTTCCCTTCGCGCACTCGTCTCCTTCTCGGCCATTTCGCGGACGCACACTGTCCCCTCGCTCTTCCCGCCGGACCGGTCCGAGGATCCGTGTCCGTTCCGGCACCCGCGCCGCCCGTTCCGGGCCGCCGCCCCCCGCACCGCCCGACCGGAAGCCTCCGGCATGCACGGGTACCCGGAGGGCGGGGACCGGCCCGGGACGTCCGAGTCCACCGCACCCCGTGCCGCACCCCGGCGCGGGAGGCACCCTACGACCGATGAAGGACCGAAGGTTCCGTGCCCGTACCTGTCATCCTCACCGGCCGCACCGTGCGGCTGGAGCCCCTCGCCGCGCACCACGCCGAGGCCATCGCCGAGGCCGGCGCCGAGGACCGTACGACCTACGCCTTCACCCCCGTCCCGCACGGTCTGGAGGCCGCCCGCGACTACATCGCGCGGGCGCTGGCCGACCAGGCCGCGGGCCGGTCGCTGCCGTTCGCGACGGTGAGCGTCGCGGACGGCCGGGTCGTCGGCTCCACCCGTTTCCTGGAACTCGACTACTGGCAGGGCCCGCTGGTGTGGCCGCCGGTGCCGGGCGTGCCGTTCGGCGATCCGGAGACGGCCGTCCCGGACGCGGCCGAGATCGGCAACACCTGGCTCTCGCCGCGCGCCCAGGGCACCGGCATCAACACCGAGGCCAAGCTGCTGATGCTGCGACACGCCTTCGAGGTCTGGGGCGTGCAGCGGATCTCGCTGCGCGCGGACGCCCGGAACATGCGCTCGCGGGCCGCGATCGAGCGGCTCGGGGCGACCTCCGAGGGTGTCCGCCGGGCGCACTCGCGCGGCCTGGACGGGGTGGTGCGCTCGACGGCGTTCTACTCGATCCTGGACTCCGAGTGGCCGGCCGTCCGGGACATCATCGAGCTGCGGATCGCCGCCGCCACCTCGCCGAGCGCCCCGGATCCGGCGATCAACCAGGAGTGCCTTAGACACGGCGGCAGCGGCGCCGGGCAGCTGATGATCACGGCCTGAACGGCACCCTCCGGCCGGTGGCGGCCGTTTCCAGGATCCAGGCCAACACCGCCTGGTCGCGGGAGTCGTCGGGCGGGCCCGGTCGGCGGTCGCGGCCCGTCTCGACGACCGCCGACACCGGGCGCCAGCCACCGCGGAGCCGGGCGACCGCCACCTCCCAGACCGGACGGCCGTCCGGCGCGCGGCAGATACTGACCGCGCCCTCGTGGGTGTGCACGGCCCAGCGGCCGTCCAGCGCGTCCGTGTGCCGCGCGGTCCGGATGCGCTGCCACTGCTCGTCGCTCCACTGCACGTCGGGGACCGGGTGCGGACCCGGGACCAGCATGTCCGCTCGGCCCCGCCCTTCGCTGACGGACCCGGGTTCGGGGAACGCCCAGTCGGGCAGCGGCTCGCGGGCGGCCCGCCAGCCCGCGGGGATCCCGTCGCCGCCGGTGTACGAGGCGACCACCCCGCCGGTGATCGCGGCCACGGTGTCCATGTCACCGCCGGCCGCGATCGCGTCCCGCACGGCGGCCGGGTAGTCCGCGAGCCTGCGGGCGGCGCACCACAGGGCGTACGGCACGGTGTCGGCCGCGGAGGTCCGGCTGCCGTTGCCGAGCACCCGGGCGGCGACCCGGACGTCCGGCTCGTCCAGCAGACCGATCGCCTCGGTGAGGCCGTCGTGGACGGCGCCCGGCGGGGTGCGGTGCCCGACCTCGGCGAGCAGGTCCGCGGGCGTCGTGCCACCGGTCCGGGCCCGGACGGCCAGGGCCGCGGCCACCGCGACGGCGACGGCCCCGGCCACCGCCTGCGGGTGGGTGTGGGTGATCACCGCCGTCCGGGCGGCCAGTCGGACGACCTCGTCCAGGTCCTCGGCGTACGCCGCTCCCAGCGGAGCGACCCGCATCGCGGCGCCGTTGCCGTACGAGCCCTGCCCGTCGAAGAGTCCGGCGGCCAGCGCCGCGGCGTCACCGCCCTCCCGGATCAGCCGGAGCATCCGGTTGGCGGCCGGGCCGTAGCCCCGGTCGAAGTCGTGGCGGCCGGCGAAGGCGTGGGTGAGGTCGAAGGCGTCGATCGTGCCGCGTTCGCGGTGGGCGGCGTACACCGAGCAGGCCATCTCGGTGTCGTCGGTCCACGGCCAGGGGCCGGGCGGTTCGGTGCGGGAGTCGAAGTGGGCCCGGGCGGTGGCCGGGACGAAGAACTGGGCGCCGAGGGCGTCGCCGACGGAGAGGCCGTCGAGCGCGTCGAGCGCGGAGCGGTCGGGTTCGGTCATCATGTGCACCCAAGCCCACCGGTTCTGCCGCCGTTTCGTCAACACCGTTGCTCCGGTGTCCCCGAAGGGGGATGTTTCGCATACCTCCGATCCGGGTGGGGCAGCACCGGGGTATGACCCGCGCGAACCCGCTCGACCCCGTCGCCCTGCTCGGCGCCGACCAGCAGCACATCGCCACCAGGGCGCAGCTGCGCCGGCTCGGCGTGCCCTCCGGCACGATCGCGCACCGGCTGCGGCCGGGCGGCCCGTGGCAGCAGGTGCTGCCACGGGTGATCTGCCTGCAGAGCGGGCGACTGACGGTGCATCAGCGGCTGCGCGCCGCACTGGCGTACGCGAGCCCGAAGGGGCGGGAGCCGCAGTCCGGGGAGGTGCTGCTCACCGGACTGGCGGTGCTGGCCGACGCCGGGCTGCCGAGTGCCGGGCACCCCGCGGACGTGGCGGCGGTGGACGTCCTGATCCCGTCCCAACGGCGGGTCGGCGACAGGGAGTTCGTACGGGTGCACCGGGCGTCCGGGGCGATGCCCGGCGGCTTCGAGCGGGACGACGGGCTGTGGAGTGCGACGGTCGCGCGGGCGCTGGCGGACCTCGCGCCGCGGGGCGTGCCGCCGCGCCTGTTCCGGGCGCTGTGCGCCGAGGCCGTGCAGCGGCGGCACTGCGAACTCGGCGAGCTGCTGGACCAGTTGCTCGCCCGGCCGGGGGCGCTCGCCCTTCCTCAGGTGGCCCGGGTGGTGGAGGACCTGACCGCCGGGGTGCGTTCGGTGGTGGAGGGCGAGGCCAGGGAGCTGCTCGCCCACGCGGGCCTGCCCGAACCGCTCTGGAACCCGCTGCTCTTCCTCGACGGCCGCTTCCTCGCCGTCCCGGACGCCTACTGGCCGCACGCCTGCGTGGCCCTGGAGATCGACTCCCGCGCCTACCACCTGCGCCCGGCCGACCACGAACGCGGCCTCGCCCGGGCCAACCGCCTCACCACCGCCGGGCTGCCGGTGGTCCGCACCACTCCGGTCCAGCTGCGGCGCGACCCGGCCCCGGTGCTGCACGAGTTGACCGCCCTGGTCACCACCGGGCCGCACGGCCCGCACGCCCGGATCACCTGGCGCCGGGCGCGCTGACCCGGGCAGCTGACCGGCGGGAACGGGGCCAGGGCGCGGTGACCGGGCAGCGGGTTCAGCAGCGCGGGTCGATCTCCTGGAAGGTGGCGTAGTGGTCCGGCGACCAGTACTGCTCACCCCCGGTGCCGGTGACGACGCGGCGGGTGCCGCGGTCGTTCGAGCCCGGGGTGACGACGGTGAACTCGTGGTAGTAGCCGCCGGACTTCCTCGGCAGCCGGCTCTCGCGGTTCTCGAAGACGATGCCGTCGCGGTTGTACGGGTAGGGGCCGCCCTTGGCGATCAGGGCGAGGGTGTCCTGGGCCTGGCTGGGGAGCTTGCTGCGGCAGACGTCGGCCAGCGCCGGGTCGGCGGGGACCCAGGTCCCGGCGGCGGTGGCGCCGCCGGAGGGCGGGGACGGCTTGGGGGCCGAGGACTTCGTCGCGCCGGTGGCGCTCGCGGCAGCGCTCGCGGGGGACTTGGGGTGGCCGCTGCCGCCCCTGCCGGCGAGCAGGTAGCCGGCTCCGGCGAGCACCGCCAGGATCAGGACGGCCACGACGACGAGCGGGCTCTTGCTTCTGGTCATGCGGTCCAGCTTGGCAGGCCCTGGCTCCCGGCCGGCCCGGGAACCCCCGGCGCTGATCCTCCTCGGCCACCCTCCCCTCGGCCTGCGCACGATGTACCCCCGACCGGTGGCCCGCGCCCGGCAGTCCGCCGCG